>DASZTU010000238.1:0-11518 GCA_035547975.1 Devosiaceae bacterium
GCCGCGAGGTAGGGGAGGCGCGGCACGCGCAATCGCCCGCCGCCGAGTGAGATGAGGATGCCGCCGAGCAGCGGCCCGAGCAGCAACGCCGCCGGTATGCCGAAACTCTCGATCAGCGCCGCGAGGAGCACCGAGACGAGGAGGAGCAGCGCCCCCTGCCCTTTCGGGTGAACGGCGGCGAGGGGGCCGCGCGGCGTCGCCGGATTTGAGGCTTCTGGCATGAAGGGGAGCGGGTGGAGTTTCGGCGGGAGGGGGTTACCCCGCCATACACCCATCTGCCCCGCTTGTCGCATCCCGCGAACCGGCCCTGCCGATGGTGAAAAATTCCCGTCTGGCGCGGGCGATTGGAAAGCGCCACGGGCGCCCGACTCCTATATGTCAGGCAGCCAGAATGGAGGCTCAAGAACAATGTATTCGCGCATCCTAATTGCAACCGACGGGTCGGAACTCGCTAACAAAGGCGTCGAGCAGGGGCTCGCGCTCGCCAAGGCTCTCGGATCGGAGGTCACCATCCTCAGCGCCTCCGAGCCATGGTCGAGCATCGGCGTCGACGCGGCCGGCCTCGTCGTGACCGAGTATTCGCTGCTCGATGAATACGAAAAGGACGCCGAGAAGGCCGGCAAGGCCGTGCTCGATGCGGCCGCGGCGCGGGCCAACGCGCTCGGCGTGCCGAACAAGACCGTCTATGTCGCGCTGACGCCGCCGGCCGACGCCATCATCGACCATGCCGCCGCCAATGGCATCGAGCTGATCGTCATGGCCTCACACGGCCGCCGCGGGCTGCGCCGCGTGCTGCTCGGCAGCCAGACGGCGGAGGTTGCAACCCGCAGCACCGTCCCCGTGCTCGTCGTCCGCTGACGCGCTACTCGCCGGGCGCGAAGCGGCGGCTCAGGAACCGCGAGCCCCTGACGCCGAAGCGCCAGGGGACGTCCACCGCCTTGCTGATGCCGATGCGCCGCCCGACGTGAATGGGCCCCGTCGCGGGCTCGAGCCGGAGCGCAAAGGGCGGCGCCCCGAGCGGCCGCCCATTGTCGGCCCCGGTAATGCCGAGCGCCTGGCAGAGCTTGCCTGGCCCCGAACACAGCGCCTCGAGCTCTTCGACACCGCGCCGGCGGCGCATTTCGGCGATTCCTTCGGTCGGCTGCAGCGCCCGGATCAGGAGCGCGCTCGCGCGCTGGCAGACGAAGTTGAGGCACCAGTGGATGCCGTAGGAGCGATAGACATAGACGCGCGCCGGCGGCCCGAACATCACCTGGTTGCGCGGCGTCGGCCCCGGGAAGGAGTGCGAGGCGGGATCGGTCGGATCATACGCCTCCACTTCGACGATGATGCCGCCCGCCCCGCCATAGAGCAGCGTCGCGCCGAGAAGGTCGGGGGCGACGGTCGCGGACGGCCGGTCGAAGAATGCGGTGAGATGGGCGTGCTCGGTCATCAGGCAAGCCGCTAGTCGATCGCGCGGCGCTTGTCACCTGCCGCGCCGGCCACCGCCCTCCGGAAAAGGCAAAAGGCCGGGATCGCTCCCGGCCTTCCGTTTGTCGCGTCGGTCGATCCGCCCGCTCAGCGCCCGGCGGTCACCGTGACCAGCGGGGTGATGCGCCGGATGGTGACGCGGCGGTTGAGCCGCTCCGGGCCATCGGTCTGCACCTTGAGGAAGCGCTCGCCATAGCCCTGCGTGGCGAGGTTTTCCGGCGGGATGTGGTAGAAATCCGTGAGGATCTGCGCGACCGTCTGCGCCCGCTCGTCCGAGAGGACGAGGTTGGACTGGTCAGACCCCACCGCATCCGTGTGGCCTTCGATGAGGAAGGTCTCGGCCGGGTTCTTCTTCAACAGGGCGAGCATCGCCTGCGCGACCTTCGAGAGATTGCCCACCTGGTCTTCCGAGATCGTGGCCGCGCCCGTATCGAAGGTCAGGTCCCCGACCTCGAGCCGGCGCACCATGTCACGGATGCGGGCGGAGCGTTTCACCTCGTCGATCGAGTAGAGGCGCTGCACCGGCTCGACCGGCGGCGCGGCGAAGAACCGCTGCACATCCGCCTCGTCGGCTTCGTCCGCGTCGAGCACGTAGTCGCGGGCCGGGATCGTGAGGCGCAGCGGCGGCAGGTCCGCCCCCGGGTCACGCCAGTTCGCGAGCTCGTCGTCGTAGCGCGGATCGAAGTAGGCGAGCACCGTCTCGTGGCCGCGTGCATCGAAGCGCGAGCGGCGCAATATGTCGCCATTGCGGTTGTAGATCGTCACGATCCGCACGCCGTTCGGCCGGATGATGGTCTCACGGTAGCGATGGCCCGGCAGCTCCTCATAGGTGGTGTGGTCGTCCGGACGATTGGCGATGCGATGCCGATCCTGGCCGGGCGAGTTGATGATGAGCTGGTTGCCGAGCTGCAGGATCATCTGCAGGCCGAGATTGAGCGGCTCGCCGGTCGTGCCGCCCGGTCCACCCGGGCCGCCAGGTCCACCCTGACCGCCGGGGCCGTTGCCGCCGGGGCCATTGCCCGGGCGATGGCTGCCCGGGCGGCCCGGTCCACCGTTCTGCCCCGGCTGCTGGTTGCCCGGCTGCTGGCCGCCGACGGCGACATTGTTCTGCTGGCCCGGGCCGTTGTTGACCTGCGTGTTGTTGATGGTGGTGTTGGTCGTGTTGTTGACCACCGTCTGGTTGATGACCGTGACGTTCTGCGGCACCTGGAACTGCGCCTCGCCCGGCTTGATCTCCTGCCCCTTGAGCTCTTCGATCGGGGTGATCTTGCCCGGCTTGATGGCGGCCTGCGCCGCCTTGTCATCCTTGGGCGGCGGCGTGGGTGCGGCGGCCGGCGGCTGCTGCGCCGCGCCCTGTGCCGGGGCAGCCGGCCCCTTGCCGGACTCGGCGTCCTTGGCGCTGTCGAGGAGCGGCGCGACCTCGTTGGGGGTCACCCCCTTCGGCAGCGTCGGCAGCACTTCGACGGGCTGCGCAACCGGAATCGGCTGCGTGCCGGCATCGGCCGGAAGCGGCGCGAGCTGGATGCCGTACTGGGCAAGGCACTGCGCGGTCGAGCCGAACGGCACCGACTTGCAGAGCTCGTCCATCTTGGCCTGCTGCGCCTTGATCGTCGCGGTCGCCTTGGGGTCGGGTCCCTTGGCGAGGGCGGCGGCGGCGCGGTTGTAGGCCTTGGCCGCAGCGGTGAGGCCCGGCTCGATGTCGGGCAACGCCGGCGCCGCATTCGCGGCCGGCTGCTCGGCGGGCTTGGTGGCCTCCGGCTTCGCGGGGGTCACTTCGGGCGTCGTGACCGGGGGTTGCGGCTCGGCTGAGGGCTGCTCGGCCGCCGGCTGCTCGGTCGTGGCGGCCGGTGCCGCGGGCTGCTCGCCCGCAGGCGCCGTCTCGCCAGCGGCGGGCGCCGCTTCACCGGCCGCGGGGGCGGCAGGCGCGGCTTTTCCGGCCGGCGCCATCTTGCCACCGGGCGTCATCTTGCCGCCCGGCGCCATCATGCCGCCCGGCGCCTTGCCGTTCGGCGTGGCGCCCGGCTTGCCGCGGCCACCCGGCTTGCCCTTCTGCGAATTGATGGCGTGGAGCGCGTCGCAATCGGCCGCGGTCGTGACCCCGGCGTCGATGCAATCCTGCGGCAGCTGCCCGGCCGACTGGTCAGTCCCTGCCGCCGGGGCATTGGCGGCCGCTGCGGCTTTGTCAGCCGCTGCTTTGTCAGCCGCAGCCTTGTCCGCAGCCGCTTTGTCAGCCGCTGCTTTGTCCGCTGCCGCCTTGTCTGCAGCACCCTGGTCGGCCGTTGCCTTGTCGGCCGCTGCCTTATCCGCAGCAGCCTTGTCGGCCGCTGCCTTATCCGCTGCCGCCTTGTCCGCCGCGGCCTTGTCTGCTGCGGCCTTGTCCGCGGCTGCCTTGTCCGCCGCAGCCTGGTCGGCCGCCGCCTTGTCTGCTGCGGCCTTCTCGGCGGCCGCCTTCCTTGCCGCGGCTTTGTCCGCAGCAGCCTTCTTGGCCGCCTCTTCCTGGGCCGCCTTCTCCTGCGCTGCCTGTTCCGCTGCCGCCTTGTCGGCCGCAGCCTTGTCCGCGGCTGCCTTATCCGCCGCAGCCTTGTCGGCTGCTGCCTTGTCGGCGGCAGCCTGCTCGGCGGCGGCCTTATCTGCCGCCGCCTTATCGGCCGCGGCTTTCTTGGCCGCCTCTTCCTCGGCTGCCTTCTGCTGTGCCGCCTGCTCCGCCGCTGCCTTGTCGGCTGCGGCCTTGTCGGCCGCCGCCTTGGCCTCGTCCAGAATCGCCTTGCACTGCTCTTCCGTCGTGGCGCCCGCCTTCACGCACGCCGCGGGCAATTGCGGGGCCGCGGACTGATCCGCTGGCGTATCCTGCGCGAAAGCAACGGCCGGCATCGCCGACAGGAGAACGACCGCCAGTGGCGGCGCAAGCCAGTTCTTTAGCAGCATCAAGGGGATTCCTTTGGGAAATTCAGGTTTGGGGAAGCAGCATCACGAGGCATTCCTGAACCTCAGATGAACGGAATGCTGCCTTCGTGGTGCCGGATTTTTAGCCAAATCTCGGCGAGAACGCACAACACTGCCAACCGGTTGCACTCAACGCCCGATTTATTGCCACGACGGAACGGCGGCCGGGCCGTCACTCGGACCCGGTCTTGAGCAGCCAGACCACGGACACCTCGACGTCGAAGGTCAACTGCCCGCCCTGCACGGGAACCGGCGCAGAGGGCGCGGCATTCGCCAGCGCCTTGAACATGACCGGACGCGGCGGCGGCGTCTCGCCGGTGGCTTCGGCGATCGACTGCACGGGCCCGAGCCCGACGCCCGCCGCATCGGCATAGGTCCTGGCTTTGGCGGCCGCATCCGCGAACGCCGCCTTGCGCGCCTCCTCGAGAAGCTTCGAGGTGTCCTCGACCGAAAAGCTCACGCTGTTGATGGTGTTGCCGCCCGCGCTCACCATCTGGTCGAGCAGCGTGCCGAGCGAATCGAGCTTGCGCACCTTCACGTCGACGCCGTTCTGCACGGTGTAGCCCGTGATGCGCGGCGGCGGCTGGCTGCCGTCGCTGTTGTGCTCGGGATAGTAGTACTGCGGGTTGACCGAAAAGCCGCTGGTCTGGATGTCCTTGCTGTCGATGCCGGCATCCTTCAGCACCGCGACGAGATCCGTCATGGCCTTGGTATTGGCATCGAGCGCCTCGCGCGCCGTCTTGCCCTCGGTGGTCACCCCGGCGGTCACCTGAGCCGTGTCGGGCGCCGCCACCACTTCGCCGCGCCCCTCGATCGAAATCGTCGGCGGGCTGGCATCGGCCGCCATGGCTGGCGCGCAAAGGGCCAGAAGGCAAGCCGTGGCGACCACGGGCAGAAGCTGACGCATGAATCCCTCCCGGTTACGGTTCGCGAGGGATCGCAGGCCAATGCGTCACCATTGCGGCACGGCGTCGCACCCCCTGCTGCAGCGCAGAGGAATGCGTGGTGCTTTTCGGCGCGTGATGCGTTAGGCGGCAAAGCGAACCAGCAGGCCTCCCCCAAAATGCAGATATCTCCCATCCAAGCCGAGGGCCTTGCGCTGCGCGATCCCCACCCCGCCGGCAAGAGCACCATCTTCGGCCTTCAGGCCCTGCGCTTCGTGGCGGCCGCCATGGTCGTCATCACCCACGCGCTCAACCGCGAGGTGAACCTCTACCACCCGGCGCCCCTGCCCCGGGCGCCGTGGATGGAATCGGGCGTCGACATCTTCTTCGTCATTTCCGGCTTCATCATGATCTACATCCTCAAGCCGGATACCCGCGCGGGCGCCTTCTGGATGCAGCGCTTCACCCGCATCGCCCCGCTCTACTGGACGGCGACGATCGTCGCCTTTCTCGGTGGCCTCGTCCTCCCCGACTGGTTCTTCGGCGCGCAAAAGCCGCTGTTCGCGCTGCAGAGCATGCTCTTCCTGCCGCTGGGGCCGGGCAACGGCACGCACCCGCTGATTTCCCCCGGCTGGACGCTGATCTACGAGTTCGCCTTCTACACCATCCTGGCCCTCTGCCTCGCCATCCGCCGCCCGCCCTTTGCCCTCGCGGTGACGGTCATCGTGGCGCTCGTTGCGACCGGCGAGATGCTGAAATCGCTGATCCCCTGGATCGGCTACTATTCCGACCAGGCGCTGATGCTGGAGTTCCTCTTCGGGATGGGCGCGGCGGTCCTCGCCGGCAACCCGGGCCTCAAACCCTGGCAGGGCCTCGTGCTTGCCGGCGCCGGGCTCGTCCTGATCTACCTTATCTGGGATTTCGACCTCGCCTGGCCGCGCGGCATCAAGGTGGGCCTGCCCGCCTTCCTCGTCGTCTTCGGCACGCTCACAAGCGAACCCATCTGGCAGCGCGTCAACCCGATGCGCCAGTTCGCCCGGCTCGGCGATGCCTCCTACGCCATCTATATCGTGCACTTCTTCTTCGTGACCGCGCTCGCAACGCTGTTCCAGAAGAGCCCGCTCGTCCACGATACGCTGGGCCCCCTCGGCTACACGGGGCTCGCGGTGGGGCTCGGCATCGGCGCGGGGCTCCTCGCCCACATCCTGGTCGAAAAGCCGCTGCTGCGGCTCGTTCGCGGCTGGGTGCCCCGCCCGTCGGCCCGCCCCGCGGGGGTGCCCGCGACGGCGCGCTGGTAGTCCGCCCAAACTCTGAGGCACGTTAGCCAGGCGCGGCTTGCCGCTCGGCGCCCGAGGGGATAGGAATGCCCGCGCCACGACAGGACGGCGGGTTTGCCGTGCCGCTCGCGCGCCAACGTGACGAAACAAGGACCCTTGCAATGCCGGATGGGATCGTGCCGAGCGATGGCGTGCTGGTCGGACGGGCGATGGTGCCCGGCCACGCCTACCCGCGCGTCGTGACCGTGCGCGAAAATGCCCTCTACGACATCACCTGGCACCTCGCGCCCACCGTGCGCGACGTCTGCGAACTGCCGGATCCCGCGGGCTATGTGCGCGACGCCGACGGCGCGCGCATCGGCGACCTCGATACCATCCTCGCCAACAGCTGGCGCCGCGACCAGAAGCCGGCGATCGCCTCGCTGCTCTCCCCGATCGACCTCCAGGCGGTGAAGGCCGCCGGGGTTACCTTCGTCGTGAGCCTTCTCGAGCGCGTCATCGAGGAGCAGGCGCGCGGCGACAAGAGCCGCGCGGAATCGCTGCGGGCCGATATCCTCAAACTCATCGGCACCGACCTGTCGCAGCTCGTGCCGGGCTCGCCCGCCGCCATGGAAGTGAAGCAGACGCTGATCTCGCGCGGCGTCTGGAGCCAGTATCTCGAGGTCGGCATCGGCCCGGACGCCGAGGTGTTCACCAAGGCGCAGCCCATGTCGACGGTGGGGTACGGCGCCGACATCGGCGTCCTCGCCACGTCGCATTGGAACAACCCCGAGCCCGAAGTCGCCGTGGTCGTCTCGAGCGACGGCCGCATCGTCGGGGCGACGCTCGGCAACGACGTCAACCTGCGCGACCTCGAAGGCCGCTCGGCGCTGCTCCTCGGCAAGGCCAAGGACAACAACGCTTCGGCCTCGCTCGGCCCCTTCATCCGCCTCTTCGACAACCGGTTCACGCTCGATACCATCAAGCAGGCCGAGATCGCCCTGACCGTCAAGGGCGAGGACGGCTTCGAGCTCCTCGGCTCCTCCTCGATGCGCCAGATTTCGCGCTCGCCCGAGGAGCTGGTTGCCGGAACGATCGGCCCGCACCATCAATACCCGGATGGAATGGTGCTCTATCTCGGTACCATGTTCGCGCCGGTCAAGGACCGCGAGGGTCCCGGCCAGGGATTCACGCACAAGATCGGCGACATCGTTTCGATCTCGACGCCCTCGCTCGGAACCCTCTCGAACCGCGTGCAGTACGCCGGCGATTGCCCGGCCTGGACCTATGGCGCGAGCCACCTCATGCGCGACCTCGCCAAAGCGGGGCTGCTTTAGCCTGGCGTCTTCCGCGAAGGGCCGTTCCCGCCGAGGCGGGAATTGCCATTCCCCGGATTGCGCTGGCCTGTGACGAAACCGAGATCACCTTCGCTGTGGCGGGGGTGACCCAGGTGCTTGACGAAGGCCGCCGGAGACGGCGGCAACAGAGGCGCTTCGCGCCCGGAAGGATCGGAAAATGGGTGAAATCTTCAAGAACCTCATCGCCGGCGAATGGGTCGGCACCGCGGGCAACGAAAACATCAATCCTTCCAACACCAAGGACGTGATCGGCGTCTTCGCCCAGGCGACCGTCGAGGACACCAAACAGGCGATCGCCGCCGCCAAGGACGCCCTCCCCGCCTGGTCCCGCTCGGGTCTCCTCGAACGCCACGCCATCCTCTCCAAGACCGCCCACGAGATCATGGCGCGGCGCGAGGAACTGGGGCGGCTGTTGTCGCGCGAAGAGGGCAAGACGCTGCCGGAGGGCATCGGCGAGGCGACCCGCGCCGGCCAGATTTTCGAGTTCTTCGCCGGCGAGGCGCTGCGCCTCAACGGCGAAATCATCCCGAGCGTCCGGCCGGGCGTCGGCGTCGAGATCACCCGCGAGGCGGTGGGCGTGGTGGGCATCATCACGCCGTGGAATTTCCCGATCGCCATCCCGGCCTGGAAGATCGCGCCCGCCCTCGCCCACGGCAACACCGTGGTGATCAAGCCGGCCGACCTCGTTCCCGCCTCGACCTGGGCCATCGTCGACATCCTGCAGCGGGCCGGCCTGCCGCCCGGCGTGCTCAATCTCGTCATGGGGCGCGGCTCCGTCGTCGGCCAGACCATGCTCGACAGCCCCGACGTCGACGCCATCACCTTTACCGGTTCGACCGGGACCGGCCGGCGCGTCGCCGAGGCGAGCGTCAAGCTGATGCGGAAATTCCAGCTGGAGATGGGCGGCAAGAACCCGACCGTCGTCCTCGACGACGCCGACCTCAAGACCGCCGTCGAGACGGTGACCAACAGCGCCTTCTTCTCGACCGGCCAGCGCTGCACCGCCGCCTCGCGGGTCATCGTGACCGAAGGCATCTACGACAAATTCATCGCCGGCCTCACCGAGCGGGCGCGCGGCCTCAAGGTCGACGACGCGCTCAAGCCGGGAACGGAAATGGGCCCGGTGGTCGACGCGAGTCAGCTCAAGCAGGACACCGACTACATCGAGATCGGCAAGCAGGAAGGCGCCAAACTCGCCGCCGGCGGCAACCTGCTCAAGCGCGACACCGAAGGCTTCTACCTCGAGCCGACCATCTTCACCGAGGTGCGCAATGACATGCGCATCGCCCGCGAGGAGATTTTCGGGCCGGTGGCCGCGGTGATCCGGGTCAAGGACTACGATGAGGCCCTCGCGACCGCCAACGACACCGAGTTCGGCCTCTCGGCGGGTATCGTCACGACCTCGCTGAAGTACGCGACGCACTTCAAGCGCAATGCCGAGGCGGGGATGGTGATGGTCAACGTGCCGACGGCGGGCGTCGACTTCCATGTGCCGTTCGGCGGACGCAAGGGCTCGAGCTACGGCCCCAAGGAACAGGGCACCTACGCCAAGGAGTTCTTCACCCAGCTCAAGATCGCCTATACCGCCGCCGGCTGAGGCGATCCCGACCTGCGTCTTTTGCGCGGCCGCTCCCTTGGGGCGGCCGCGTCGCTTTTCGGGGGGCCGCTTACTCCTCGCCGGCCGTCAGCACCGTCAGCGACAGCGCGTCGAACGGGGCGAGCCAGCGCATCGCGACCGCGTGGATCGGCACCGGATTGAGGTAATGGCGGCGCGAGCGGCCGCTGCGCCGGCTCAGCACGAGGCCGGCCTCCTCGAGCACCACCAGATGCTTGGTCACGGCCTGCCGGCTGATCTCGAGGCCCTTGGCGAGTTGCGCCAGGGTCTGCCCGTTCTCCATCCGCAAGCGATCCAGCAGCAAGCGGCGGTGGCCATCCGCCAATGCCGCAAAAACGACGTCACGGTCGGCGCCGCTCATCCCCGCCCCTCATTTCCCCGGCCTGGCGGCGCCACCCCCGGCGCGCCCTGCGAATCCCGAGCACAGACTTTGAGGACCTGTTCGCGTCCTTTCAATGGCTTCGCTCATTTGTCCGGAGTACTTTGTGGCCAGACTAAGGCCAGTGTATCCAAGCAACATTCTCCGGCCGGAAAGTGCACCGACGGAAAACCGTGATCACGACACAGGAACGATTCATCAAGGGTGGCGTTTTGAGGCCATTGGGCACCTCAGAAAAGGAGCAAGACCATGGCTATGCCAGATCGAGACAGCTCGTACGACACCGACAAGACGCGCCGCGATCTCTACGCCCGCGAGAATAATACCTCCGCCGGATGGGTTATCGGTGGCATTATTGTCGTGGCGCTGATCGTGATCGCCTATTTCGTTTTTGCGGGACATCCCAACACCCCGTCGAGCAGCAGCACCAGCACTTCCTCGACTCCCGCGGTGACCGCGCCCGCAACGCCGGGAACGGAAACGACGCCTTCGGACAACAACGCGCCGAATACCTCGACGACGCCGATGGCCACCACTCCGGCGCCGGCCACCCCGGCGCCCTCGGATAACAACGCTGCGCCGGCGACCCCGGCTCCTGCGACTCCCGCTCCGGCGACCCCGGCCCCGGCTACTCCTGCTCCTGAGGCGACTCCTGCCCCTGGCGCGACCCCGGCGGCTCCTGCCGGCCAGTAACGGTCGTCTGACAAGCTCGCGGCTTCAGTGCCCTCCCCCTGAAGTCGTCGAGGCCCCGGCTACGCCCCAGCCGGGGCCTTCCTGTATTCGGAGGGTGCCGGTCACACCCATGTGCCGCCTTGTCGAACCGGCGGCAGAGATCGATCTAGGGCCCAGCAGCATCGGGAGCTGATCATGCAGCTTGGCCTCTATTCGTTTGCGGAAAACACCACCGATGGCGGTGTGGTGCAAAGCCCCGCGGAGCGCCTCAAGGACCTCCTCGAGGAAATCGAGCTCGCCGACCAGGTGGGCCTGCATTTTTATGGCGTGGGCGAACACCACCGGCCGGATTTCGTGGCTTCCGCCCCCGTCACCATTCTCGCAGCCGCCGCGGCGCGAACGAAACACATCCGCCTCTCGACCGCCGTGACCGTCTTGAGCTCGGACGATCCGATCCGCGTCTACGAGCAGTTTTCGACGCTCGACCTGCTCTCGGGCGGTCGCGCCGAGATCATGGCCGGCCGCGGCTCGTTCATCGAGAGCTTTCCTCTCTTCGGCTACGATCTCAACGACTATGACGCGCTGTTCGAGGAAAAGCTCGAGGAGCTCCTGGTCATCCGCAAGGGCGGCAAGGTCAACTGGCCGGGCTCGACCCACACCCGCCCGATCCCCGGCATCGCCATCTATCCAAAACCGCTGCAGGACCCCCTGCCGCTCTGGATCGCCGTCGGCGGCACGCCCAACTCGGTGGCCCGTGCGGCCTATTACGGCCTGCCGCTGATGATCGCCATCATCGGCGGCCATCCGCAGCAATTCCAGCCGTTCGTCCAGCTCTACCGCGACACCGCCGCCAAGATGCAGCACGATCCCCAGAACCTCGCGGTCGGCATCTCCTCGCACGGCTTCATCGCCGACAATTCCCAGGATGCCCTCGACATCGC
>DASZTU010000239.1:0-1633 GCA_035547975.1 Devosiaceae bacterium
CTGGTGGCGAGGGCCTGGACCGATCCGGCGTTTCACGATCGCCTCCTGGCCGACGGCACCTCGGGGATCACCGAACTCGGCTTCGAGGGTTGGGCCGGGGCACATCTCGATGTCGTCGAGAACACGGCCAAGGTGCACAACCTCGTCGTCTGCACGCTCTGCTCCTGCTATCCGCATTCGGTGCTGGGCATTCCGCCCAACTGGTACAAGACCGCCGCCTATCGGGCGCGCGCCGTGCGCGAACCCCGCCAAGTCATCGCCGAGTTCGGCGAGACCATTCCCGACGACGTCGAGGTCCGCGTGTGGGACTCGACGGCGGAGGTACGCTACCTCGTCCTACCGCAGCGGCCCCAGGGCACCGAGGGGTGGGATGCGGCCCGGCTGGCGGCGCTGGTGACGCGCAACGCGATGATCGGGACGCAGCGTGACCTCACGCCCCGCGTGGGGCAGAGCTGATGGACGGCATCCACGATCTCGGCGGCCGGCAGGGCCACGGACCGATCGATGTGGGCGAGCCGGACGAGCCGTTCCACTACGACTGGGAGGCGCGGCTCTTCGGCATCACGCGCGCCTACACCCGGCCGGTGCCGTTCACCCTCGACTGGTTCAGGTTCACGCGCGAAACGATCGAGCCGGCGGAGTATCTCAACCGCCGCTACTACGATCAATGGCTCGAGGCGCACGCGGCAATGGCGATCTTCGGCGGCGCGTTCACCGTCGAGGAAGTCGCGACGGGAAGATCGAGGGGGCCCATCGAGGGCCTGCCCTCCCCGATGGCCCCGGATGCAGTCGAGGCGCTCACGAAGGCGATGACCCGCTACGACAGGCCGTCGGACGCCAAACCCGCGCTGGCGCAAGGTGACGAGGTCAGGGCGAAGGCACAGGGATCCCGCGGCCACACGCGGCTGCCGCAATATGTGCGCGGCCGTCGAGGGCGGGTCGAAACTTTTCGCGGCTTTCACATCCTGCCGGACACCAACATGACCGGCGGCGAGGCGACGGACGCGCTCTATTGCGTATCCTTCGCGTCGGCCGAGCTCTGGCCGGAGGCCGCGAGCCGGCCGGACCGGGTCTATCTCGACCTCTGGGAGAGCTATCTTGAGCGCGCCTGAAGCGAGCCTCCTGCCGCGCGAACCGTCAGCCGGCGCACCGACCTTCGCCCTGCCCTGGCATGCCGAAGCGCTCGGGATCGCCAACGTCCTCATGCAGAGCGGCATGTACTCGGCTGCCGAATGGGCGGCGGCGCTCGGCGCCGAAATCAAGCGGCGCGCCGAGGCGGGCGAACCGGACACCGATGAGACATATTATGGCGCGGTGCTGGCCGCGGTTGAGCACCTGGTCGCCGAAAAGTCGCCGTCGACCGGCGGATCGCTTGCGGCACGCGTCGAGGCGTGGCGACGCGCCTATCTCAACACGCCGCATGGTCAACCGGTGTTGCTCGAAGCCGCCGACAAGCCGCCGCTCGGCCATGATTCCCATGATGAACACGGGCATCACGGGCATCACCCGCACGGCCACTGAGCCGCTGGCGGAAGTGGTGGCCGGCAGGGCATAGCCGAGCCTCATCGTCATCTCGCCCAGAGGAGAGGTGAAATGCGACGCGGACTGGGCACGTCTGGGCGAAGGCCCCCCC
>DASZTU010000240.1:0-4247 GCA_035547975.1 Devosiaceae bacterium
AGATGACCTCGGACGCAGACAGGCACCCGAGCCGCAGCGCCGTCTCGAGATCCTGGCCGCGCGCCACGGCCAGCAGGAACCCCGACGCAAAGAGGTCCCCGGCACCGGTCGCGTCGACCACCCGCTCGACCGCATAGGCCGGCACCGTGACGATCTCGCCGTTGGAGACGACCATCGCCCCCTGCGCCCCCATGGTAATCGCGGCGAGCTCGGCATCCTTGGCGATCGCCTGCACCGCCGTGCCGAAATCGTCGGTTTCGTAGAGCGACTTCAGCTCCTCGATATTGCCGAAGACGTAGTCGATGGTGCGCGAGCGCATGAGATCGAGGAACTCGGCGCGGTAGCGGCTGACGCAGAACGGGTCCGAGAGCGTGAAGGCGGTGGCACGCTCGTGCTTGTGGGCGTAGTGGGCGGCGGTGACGAAGGCTTTTTTGGCTTCCGGCGGGTCCCACAGAAACCCTTCCATGTAGGTGACGGTCGCGGCCCCGATCTCTTCTTCCCTGATGTCGGCGGGCGTCAGCCGGTGGCAGGCCCCGAGATAGGTGTTCATCGTGCGCTCGCCGTCGGGCGAAACCAGGATCATCGAGCGCGCGGTGGCGGGGCCCTCGTTCAGCCGCTCGACTTGATAGTGCACCCCCAGCCGCCGCAAATCGTCGGCGAAAATCTCGCCGAGGTCGTCATCGGCGACCTTGCCCACGAACGCCGCCCGGCCGCCGAGGGACGCGACGCCCGCCGCAGTGTTGCCGGCGCTGCCGCCGGAAACCTGGCGTTTGTGCGACGGCATGCGGTCGTAGAGGTAGAGCGCCCGCTCGGCATCGATGAGGTGCATTATGCCCTCGCTCATGCCCTCACGGACGAGGAAGTCGCGTTCGATCGGGGCGATCACGTCGACGATCGCATTGCCGATGGTCAAGACGTCGAAACGGGCATCGGCCACGCAACTCTCCGGGATTTGGGGGTGGTCGCCACCGCATAGCGAAAAGGGGCAACGAGCGCAAACGTCGCGCGCGGGCGCGGGGTTGCCCGGCTACACCACCCGCGGCGGCGGAATGGCCTTGCCTCCCCGCGGCACAGGCGGCGGCGTCTTCGGCTCGTAGAGGCACCACTCGGCGATGAGGCAGCGCCAGCATTCGGGCACGCGCGCCTTGCAGACATAGCGGCCGTGGAGGATGAGCCAGTGATGGGCATGCAGCAGGTATTTTGGCGGCACGACCTTGAGCAGCGCCTCCTCGACCTCGAGCGGCGTCTTGCCGGGCGCGAGCCCGGTGCGGTTGCCGACCCGGAAGAGATGCGTGTCGACGGCGATCGTCGGCTGGCCAAAGGCGACGTTGAGCACGACGTTCGCCGTCTTGCGCCCGACTCCCGGCAGGCTTTCGAGCCCCTCGCGCGATTGCGGTACCTGAGAATTGAACTTTTCGACGAGCATCCGACTGAGCTCGAAAACGTTCTTGGCTTTGCCGCGGTAGAGCCCGATGGTCTTGATGTAGCCCTCGATGCCCTCGACGCCGAGCGCCACCATCTTCTCGGGCGTATCGGCGGCGGCAAAGAGCGCCGGCGTCGCCTTGTTGACTCCGGCATCGGTCGCCTGGGCCGAAAGCACCACGGCGACGAGCAGCGTGAAAGGATTGATGTAGTCGAGTTCGGTTTTGGGTTCGGGCTCGGCGGCCGCAAAGGCGGCGAAGATCGCCTCGACGTCTTGTGAAGTGAGGCGCTTCGGCTTTTTCCTCGCGGCCATTTTCAAGGCTTCTCCGCAGCGGGTATGATTGGCGTCACAATGAACACCGAAACTCAGGCGCGTCCACTGTTTGCCGCCCGGCTCACGCCTCACCGGTCGATGAGCCCGCGCGGCGTCAGGATTGTCTGCGGGCTGGCCGCATCGCTGCTTCTCGTCCCGGGCTTTCTGTTCTACCTGCTCGGCGCCTGGCCGGTCGTCGGTTTCATGGGGCTCGACGTCGCGGCGCTTTATTGGGCGCTCACCTGGTCGCTGCGCGACGGCAAGCGCTATGAGCAGGTGACGCTGTGGACCGACCGGCTGGAGATCCGCCAGGTCGCGCCGGGCGGCGAGGAAAAGACCGAGACGTTCAAGCCGTTCTATGTGCGGCTCGTCATCGACCGCGATTTCGACGAGCGCACGACCGCGATCCGGCTGCGCACCGGCGACCGGGAACTCGTCGTCGGCGCCTTCCTCAACCCCAACGACAAGGCGACGTTCGCCCAGGCTTTTGGCACGGCGCTCCGCAAGGCCCGCGGATAAAGCTCGACCCCGGCGGTTCCGCCGCCCCTACCGCGTCAAGAGGCCGCACTCCCAGCCGAGGATGGCCCGCTTGCGCGGCACGCCCCAATGGTAGCCGGTGAGCGCGCCGGCCGAGCCGACGACGCGGTGGCAGGGAACGACGAACGAAATCGGGTTCTTGCCCACCGCCGCGCCGACAGCCCGGGCGGCGCTCGGCCTGCCGATCCGCTCGGCGACGCGCTGATAGGTCGTCGCCGCCCCGACTGGCACGGTGAGCAGCGTCTCCCAGACCTTGACCTCGAAATCCGTGCCGATCAGCACAACCTTGACCGGCTGGTCGGCCGACCAGTGGGCCGGATCGAAGATGCGCGCGGCAATCCGGGCGATCGCCGCGTCGTCCCGCGTAAAGCTGGCCCTGGGCCAGCGCCCGGCGAGGTCGGCGAACGCCGCCTCGACCGAGGTCTCGCGGTCGGCGAAGCCGAGGCCGGAAACGCCATAGGGCGTCACCGTCAGTACTGCCGTGCCGAACGGGGAGGGTGCCGCGCCCCAGCTCATCTCGAGGCCTTCCCCCCGGGCGCGGAAGGCGCCGGGAGGCATCGCCTCATAGGCGACGAAGAGGTCGTGGAGCCGCGAGGGCGAGGAGAGGCCGACCTCGTAGGTGGTGTCGAGCACGCTCTCCTCTTTGGCAAGCAGCGTCTTGGCGTGGTCGAGCGCGACCGCCTGCGCGAAGGATTTGGGCGAGAGCCCACACCAGCGGCGGAAGAGCTCGACGAGCTGCCGCTCGCTGAGACCCATGCCGCGGGCGAAGCGATCGAGGTCGAGCGCGTCCGGGGCGGTTTCGGAAAGGTAGGCGATGGCGGCGCGGACCGTCTCGTAGTCGGTTTCGGGTGTGAGGACTTGGTGCTGTGTCATGGTGCCCATGAGATAGCCACGCCAACCGCCCCATGCGACCCGGATTTGACGACCTTTGCCTCAGGAGCCCCGGACCTTGTCGCGCCCCTACGCCGCAAGCGTCTGTTCGAGCTCTCCATCGGCCGCAAGGCGGTAGATCACCGGCTCTCCCGTCGCGAGCTCGCGTTTGACGATCTGCTCCGGCGTCAGATGCTCGATCGCCATGACGATGGAGCGCAGCGAGTTGCCGTGCGCCGAGACCAGCACGGTCTTGCCCGCGCGCACCATCGGCTCGATCTCGGCGTGGTAGTAGGGGAGGGTGCGCGCGGCGGTGTCCTTGAGGCTCTCGCCACCCGGCGGCGGCACGTCATAGGAGCGGCGCCAGAGGTGCACCTGCTCATCGCCCCATTTCTTGCGCGCCTCGTCCTTGTTGAGACCCGAGAGGTCGCCGTAGTCCCGCTCGTTCAGCGCCTGGTTGCGGGTGATGGTCATGTTGACGATGCCCATCTCCTCGAGGATGAGGTCGAGGCTGTGCTGGGCGCGCTTGAGCGCCGAGGTGAAGCAGTAGTCCGGAACGAAGCCCGCCGCCTTGAGCCGGCGCCCCACATTGCGGGCCTCTTCGATGCCTTTTTCCGTGAGGTCGGGGTCCTTCCAGCCGGTGAAGAGGTTCTTGAGGTTCCACTCGCTTTCGCCGTGGCGGACGAGGATCAGGGTGCGGGACATGAGCGCTCCTTCAGTCGGAAAAACCCAGGACATCGGCCATGTCGTAATAGCCCGCGGGCTGGCCGGCCGCCCAGAGCGCGGCGCGCACCGCGCCATTGGCAAAGATCGTGCGGCTCTCGGCGCGGTGCGTGAGCTCGACCCGCTCCGATTCGCCCGCAAGGACCACCGTATGGTCGCCGATCACCGTGCCGCCGCGCAGCGCTGCAAAGCCGATGTCGCCGCGTCGCCGCGGGCCGGTGAGTCCATCCCGTCCCCGGACCGAATGCGCGGCGAGGTCGACCCCGCGGCCCGCGGCCGCGGCCTCGCCGAGCATCAACGCGGTGCCGGATGGGGCATCCACCTTGCGGTTGTGGTGCATTTCGACGATTTCGACGTCGAAATCCTCGCCCAGCACCGCCGC
>DASZTU010000241.1:0-9307 GCA_035547975.1 Devosiaceae bacterium
TTGCCCTCGACGCCGCCGACGATGTTGTCGCTCAGGTGAGCATTGTAGCCGATCTGGCCACCCACGCTCCAGCCATTGCCGGTCGTGGCAGTGACCGGCGTGGCCAGGCTCTGCCAGCCGTAGCCGAGCGTGGCACCGATATACGGGCCGTCCCAACCGCTCGCCACCGGCGCCACCACGGGGGCAGCCGCCGGGGGAACATAAAGGTCAGCAGCCATTGCGCCGCCGCTCAACGCAGCCACCGCAACAGTTGCCAGCGCAATTGATGCTATCGCCTTCATTCCTAATCTCCAGTCCAGTAGTTCTGACTCAAGCACTGAGCCGATGACGGTCTCATAACGGATCATGCCGCCAAATCCACCCTAAAGCGTTACCAAATCGCCGCTTTTCCGGCGCATTGCGGTTTCACTGCAACATGCGGCAAAATCGCAACAATTCGGTGTTTTGGCTTTCCGTCGGGAACCTTTTTCGACCCCTTTGCCGGCCCTGCACCTGCGAAGCTGGCGGCAAGGTAACGCCGGGAAATCGAAGAAGGCGAGAGGAAAGTCGGAACAATATTGAGAAAGTGCAAATTTCCCTAAAATTGTCGCCAATCCTTCCTCCCTTTCCTTGGCGGCAAGAAAGCCGGGCGGTCGACCCCTCCGCCCGGCTTCGTCCCCACTGCCGGCCGCAAGACGGCCACCGGCAGGATCAGAAGTGGTAGTTCACCCCTCCGCGAACGGTGTTGTTGGTGACGCCGACCGAGTCCGCGCCATAAGTGGCGCTGCCGTAGTCGGTGTAGCGATATTCGACGTTCAGCGAGACGGGGTCGGCAACCTTGAACTCGATGCCGGCGCCGGCGGTCCAGCCGGTCTGCGTGTTGGTCACGCCGCCGCCGATGCTGTCGGTCGCGTTGGCGAATGCCACGCCCGCCTCGGCGTAAGGCAGAATGCCGTCCACGTCGAGCCCGAGCCGGCCACGAACCGAGCCATCCCAGTTGATCCGGAACGTGTCGGGCCCCGCCATCCCGGCGAAGGTGCCGCTCTGGTTGTTCCAGTTGAGGTCGCCCTCGACCCCGGCCACGACGTTGTTGGTGTGGTGGAAATTGTAGCCGATCTGACCGCCGACGAAATAGCCGGTGAGGTTGGTCGAATCGTTCGGAGCCACGGTCGTGTCGGTCGCGGTACCCCAGCCATACCCGACGCTCGCGCCGACATAGGGGCCATCCCAATCTGTCGCGGCCGGTGCCTGCGCCACGGGAGCGGGCTGCGCCGGCGGCACATACAAGTCAGCCGCCAAGGCCGAACCCGAGAAGCCCGCCAGCCCGATAGCGGCCAGCGCCAGCGTTCTTGTCAATGTCATCTCGATAACCTCCTGGGATGTCATGACGCGGCCGGACAATGCCCCAGCCTCTGCCCAGGCTCCAACGCCACCGTGGCAAAAACCGCAATCGAGTCATCGTTTTGACCCCACCGTTGCAGGGCTGCATCGGTTTGTTTCAGCCGTTACAAATGGGCCGCAAAGGCGCCGTCGAGTGGCCACATTTGTGCCGTCCGGGCGCCCCGTTCCGACGGGCCGAAGCGGCTCGCAAAAGGGAGCGGCGAGGGCGTCTGGGTGGCCCCGATTCGATCGGCGTCCTGGTTCAATCCGGAAGCGGAGGGGATGGCCGGCGAGCGGGCCGGCTGCGCCCGCGCGGCCAGGCGGGCAGCTTCTCAGATGCTGTAGCCGCCCGGCTCTTCGAACAGCGCCCGGTAGAGTTCCTCGGCGAGCGCTTCGGGCGGATTCGTCGCCCCGTGCAGCACGATGTCGGGGCGCTCTGGCGGCTCGAAGGGCGAGTCGATGCCGGTAAAATTCTTGATTTCGCCCCGGCGGGCGCGCGCGTAGAGGCCCTTGGGGTCCCGCGCTTCGCAGACCGCGAGGGGGGTATCGACATAGACCTCGGTGAATCGCACGTCCCCGGCGATCTCGCGCGCGAGGCGCCGTTCATTGCGGAACGGTGAGATGAAGGAGACGATGACGACGAGGCCCGCATCGGCCATGAGCCGGGCGACTTCGGCGACGCGCCGGATGTTTTCCACCCGGTCGGCTTCGGTGAAGCCGAGATCCTTGTTGAGCCCGTGCCGGACGTTGTCGCCGTCGAGGGTGTAGGCGTGCCGGCCCTCGACCGTGAGGCGCTTCTCGATGAGGTTGGCGACGGTCGACTTACCGGAGCCGGAGAGGCCGGTGAACCAGACGATCTGCGGTTCCTGCCCCTTGAGGCCCGCGCGGACCTGCCGGTTCACGTCAAAACTCTGGTAGGAGAGGTTTTGCGCCCGCCGCAGGCCGAATTCGATCACCCCTGCCCCGACGGTCGCGTTGTTGAGCCGGTCGATGAGGATGAAGGCCCCGGTCTGGCCGCCCGTCTCATAGGCATCGAAGGCGATCGGCTTGTCCGTCGCGATCGTGAGCGTCCCCACCTCGTTGAGGTCGAGGCGCTTGGCGGGGCTCTTCTCCAACGTGTTGACGTTGGTGCGGAATTTGAGCTCGGTGATCGAGGCCGGAACCAGCTGGGTGCCGATCTTGAGGAGGTACGAGCGGCCAGGGAAGGCCGGCTCGTCGTGCATCCAGACGAGGCGGGCCTGGAACTGGTTGGAGTATTCAGGCGTCGCGCCGGGATGGACCAGAACGTCGCCGCGCGAGATATCGAGCTCGCGGTCGAGCACCAGGGTTACGGCCTCGCCGGCCGTGGCTTCGTCGAGATCGCCGTCCATCGTCACGATGCGCGCAACCCGCGCCGGCTTGCGCGAGGCGGCGACGAGGACGTCGTCGCCCACCCGGACAACGCCGGCGGTCACGGTGCCCGAGAAACCCCGGAAGTCGAGGTTGGGCCGGTTGACCCACTGGACAGCGAAACGGAAGGGCCGCCCCGAACGCGCTTCTCCCACCTCGATCGATTCGAGATAGGGCACCAGCTGGGGCCCTTGATACCAGGGCGTGTTCGGGCTGGGCCGGAGGATGTTGTCGCCCTTGAGGGCCGAGACCGGAATCGCCTCGAGCGTCTTGAACCCGAGCGGCTCGCAGAAGGCGCGATAGGCCTCGGCAATCTGCTCGAAGACCTCCTGGCTAAAGTCCACGAGGTCGATCTTGTTGACCACCAGCACCACGTGCTTCACGCCGATCAGGGAGAGGACGAAGCTGTGCCGGCGCGTCTGCGTCAGAAGTCCCTTGCGCGCGTCGACGAGCACCAGGGCGAGCTCGGCGTTGGAGGCGCCGGTCGCCATGTTGCGGGTGTACTGCTCGTGTCCCGGCGTGTCGGCGACGATGAACTTGCGCTTGTCGGTCGCAAAGAAGCGATAAGCGACGTCAATGGTGATGCCCTGTTCGCGCTCGGCGGCGAGCCCGTCGACGAGGAGCGAGAAATCGATGCCTTCTTCGCCGACGGAGCGGTTGCGGCTTTCGTTCCGCAGGCTCGCCAGCTGGTCGTCGAGGATGAGCTGCGAATCGTAGAGCAGCCGGCCGATGAGCGTCGACTTGCCGTCGTCGACGGAGCCGCAGGTCATGAACCGCAAGAGGCCCTTGCGGGTCTGCTGGTCAAGCCAGAGGTCGAGGTCGGTATCGGGCGTGGCGAGCGCGGATGTGGCCGTGGTCACGTCAGAAATACCCTTCCTGCTTCTTCTTCTCCATGGAGCCCGCCTGGTCGGAATCGATCAGCCGGCCCTCGCGCTCGGAGGTGCGGGCAGCCTGCATCTCCATGATGATGGAGGGCAAATCGGAGGCATCGGAGCGGATGGCGCCGGTGAGCGGATAGCACCCCAGGGTGCGGAACCGGACCGTTTCCAGCCGCGGCGTCTCCCCCTCGCCCAGCGGAAAGCGCTCGTCGTCGACCATGATCAGCGTCCCGGCGCGATCGACCACCGGCCGCGGGCGCGCAAAGTAAAGCGGCACGATCTCGATCGCTTCCGCATAGATGTAGGTCCAGATGTCGAGCTCGGTCCAGTTGGAGAGCGGGAACACCCGCATGCTTTCCCCGGGCGCGAGGCGCGTGTTGAAAATGCGCCAGAGCTCCGGCCGCTGGTTCTTGGGGTCCCACGCATGGGCGGCGTTGCGATGCGAGAAAATGCGCTCCTTGGCGCGGCTCTTTTCCTCGTCGCGGCGCGCGCCCCCGATCGCGGCGTCGTACCGGCCCGCACTGAGAGCCTGGCGCAAGGCCTGCGTCTTCATGATGTCGGTGTAGCGCGCCGAGCCGTGGTCGAAGGGGTTGACGTTGTTGGCGAGCCCTTCCCGATTGGTGTGGACGATCAGGTCGAAGCCGTGCTCGACCGCCATCCTGTCCCGGAAGGCGATCATCTCTCGGAACTTCCAGGTCGTGTCGATGTGAAGCAGCGGGAAGGGAATGCGGCTCGGGTAGAAGGCTTTGCGCGCCAGGTGCAGCAGGACCGAGGAGTCCTTGCCGATCGAATACATCATAACCGGGCGTTCGAAGCTCGCGACCACTTCGCGAAAGATTTCGATGCTCTCCGATTCGAGCTGCCTGAGATGCGACAGAGTGCGCGGCATTGCGGTTCCAGCCAGGGGACGAGGGCTGCACATACGCCCCCGAGTCCTTGCCTGCAAGTGTTGTGCGGAAGGTCGAAAAGCCTGCAAATCGGCGATGTTGCGTGCTCCCTGCCCCATTGAGTGCAGGCGTCCCGGAAAGCCGCCGCGCGCAGCAGGCGGGCCGCGCGGCGGGCAGAGTTTGCGAGAATGCTTTTTCTCGTTTCCGCGGCCGTAGCATTCGGGATCGTCTCGCCGCGACAATAGGCGTGCTGTCCCAGCTCCCGATCAGAGGGCATCCTGTCGAGCGGTCGGACCGGCGTGGCTACGCAAAGAGGAGCGATCGATGACGAGGCGGAACGGTGCGGCGGCGCCGGCGCCCATGGCGTGGGCATTCGGGCGGATGGCAGTATTGCTGATCTGCGCGCTGCTGCTCGCGCCCTGGAATGCGCCCGTCCGGGCGCAAACCGCGCAGCCGCGCACCGTCTCGTTCCCGAGCGCCGACGGCAAGACAACGCTGGTGGGGTATCTCTTTGCCCCCGACGGGCGACCCCGGACCGCGCCCGCCGTCATCCTCCTGCACGGGCGCAACGGCGCCTACTCGGCACGGGCGCACGGGAACTACTCCTCGGTCACGCTGGAGAAGAAGCTGCGCAGCTGGGCCGAGCTCTGGTCGGCCCAGGGATATTGGGCCCTCATCGTCGACAGCTACGGGCCGCGCGGCTATCCGCAGGGGTTTGCCACGGGCGGCGACCTGGCGCGTGTTCCGGCGGTCAGCGAGGTCGACGTGCGGCCGCTCGACGCCTATGGGGCACTGCGCTACCTCAAGAGCTCACCGCGCATCCGCCCGGATCGCATTGCACTGCAGGGCTGGGCGAACGGCGGCAGCGCGGCATTGGCGAGCGTCGCGCCCGACTCTTTGGCATGGGCCGGGGCGGACCTCGACCGCGGCTTCCGCATGGCCGTGGCGCTCTATCCCGATTGCGTGCTCGAGGACAAATACAAGGGCGGCTACAAGCCCTTCGCTCCGGTGCACATTCTCGTCGGCGCCCGCGACGAGGAGGAAGCGGCCTGCAACGCCCTGGCCGGCAGCAGCAAGGCGGAGGGCGGCAACACCGCCCTGACGGTTTTCGCCGGAGCGACGCATGATTTCGACGATCCGGAGCGAAGCCGCGCGCAAACCCCCGCCAATGCCGCGGCGTCCGCCGAGGCGCGCCGACTCGTGACGGGCTACCTGGCGTCGGTCCTGCGCTGACTGTCGGGGCATGCCGTGCCGGGCGAGGCGCGGCGATGAGCCAATCATTCCGCCAAGTGGCGCGGCAGGAAAACCGCGTGTCTTTTTCGGGTCTTGCCGCTTGTGGCCGGGCCTGACGGTTCATATGGTCCCGTCTCGACCCCTGACCACCACGAGCCCAAATTGCCGATCTATCGAGACATCCCCGCCGCCATCGGCCACACGCCCCTCATCCGGCTCAACCGCGTGTCGGACCTGACCGGATGCGAGATCCTGGGAAAGGCGGAGTTCCTCAACCCCGGCCAGTCCGTCAAGGACCGCGCGGCGCTCTACATCATCAGCGATGCCGTGGAGCGCGGCCTGATCGGGCCGGGGGGCACGATCGTCGAGGGTACCGCAGGCAACACGGGGATTGGGCTTACGCTCGTCGCCAATGCAATGGGGTTCAAGTCGGTCATCGTCATCCCCGAGACGCAGAGCCAGGAAAAGAAGGATGCGCTGCGCCTCTATGGCGCCGAGCTGATCGAGGTCCCGGCCAAGCCCTACCGCAATCCCAACAACTACGTGAAGCTCTCCGGCCGGCTGGCCGAGAAGCTGGCAAGGGAACTGCCGAACGGCGCGATCTGGGCCAACCAGTTCGACAATGTCGCCAACCGCCGGGCCCACTACGAGACAACGGGGCCGGAGATTTTGGCCGATACCAGCGGCGCGATCGACGGGTTCATCTGCTCGGTGGGGTCGGGCGGCACGCTTGGCGGCGTCGCCATGGCCCTCAACGAACGCAGCCCCGCGACCAAGATCGGACTTGCCGACCCCGAAGGCGCCGCGCTCTACAGCTACTACACGAGCGGGGAGCTCAAGTCGGAAGGCAGCTCGATCACCGAGGGCATCGGACAGGGCCGCATCACCGCCAATCTCACCGACCTCAAGGTGGATTTCGCCTATCGGATTTCGGATGCCGAGGCCCTGCCGTATATCTTCGACCTCCTCGAGCACGAGGGGCTGTGCCTTGGCGGCTCGAGCGCCATCAACATTGCGGGCGCGGTGCGAATGGCGAGGGATCTCGGCCCGGGCAAGACGATCGTGACGGTCCTCTGCGACTACGGCAACCGCTATCAATCGAAGCTCTTCAACCCGGCGTTTCTCCGCGCGCGGAACCTGCCGGTGCCCGGCTGGCTGGACGTCCCGGGAAGCGTCGACATCGGCGCCGTCACCGAGCCGGAACCGGCCTGATCCATGTCGGCGTGGCTCGCTTACGTCGCGTCGAATTCCCTCATCCTCACCGGCCTGACGCTGCTGTTCTATGCGCTGGCGGTGGTCTGCGCGCTGCGCGAGGTCATGGTGTCGCGCACCTCCCAAGGATCGATCGCCTGGCTGATCTCGCTGATCCTGCTGCCCTTTCCGACGGTCATCATCTACTTCCTCGTCGGCTGGAAGCACTTTGACGACTATGGCCTGGCGCAGGTGCGGCTGAGCCGCATCAGCCGTGCCGGCCGCAGCCGCGGCATGCCGCTCGTCGATGAGGCGTGCAACCGGGCGTGGCCGGTCCTCACCAACGTGGCGCAGCTGCCTTTCCTCGCCGGCAACCAGGTGTCGCTGCTGATCGACGGCCAGGCGACGTTTGATGCGATCTTCGCCGGGATCGACGCGGCCAAGTCCTACCTGCTCGTGCAATTCTACATCATCCGGGACGACGCGCTGGGCAAGACGCTGGCGGACAAGCTGATCGCCCGGGCCACGGCCGGCGTTTCGGTGCGCCTGCTCTATGACGATGTGGGGAGCGCCGGCTTGCCGCGCACCTACGTGGAGCGGCTGCGCCAGGCCGGCGTCAAGGTTTCGGGCTTCAACCACCGCCATCCCTTCCTGCGGCTCTATGGGCCGACCCGCCTCAACTACCGCAACCACCGCAAGATCGTGGTCGCGGATGGCACCGCGGCGTGGGTGGGTGGCCACAATGTGGGGGTGGAATATCTGGGCCAAAGCAAGTTCGGGCGCTGGCGGGACACCCAGGTCGAAGTGCGGGGCCCGGCCGCCCTCGCCTGTGCGCTCGTCTTCCGGGAGGACTGGCTCTGGGCGACGGGGGAAGAGCTGCCGGTCGTGATCCCCGAGAACCTGCCCACCCCGGGGAAGGAGCCGGTCCTCGTTATGCCCACGGGCCCTGCCGACCGGCTCGAAGACTGCGCCATCGCCTTCACCGACGTCATCTCCAATGCCCGGGAGCGAATCTGGATCGTCAGCCCCTATTTCGTCCCGGACCTGGATGTTCGCACGGCGCTTTATGCGGCGGTGCTGCGCGGCGTCGAAGTGAGGGTACTGCTGCCGCAGCGGCCGGATCACCTGCTCGTCTGGCATGCGAGCAATGCGCACGCCAATGCCATGGTCGAGCACGATGTCGCCATCTACCGCTACCAGCAGGGTTTTTTGCACGAGAAGGTGATCCTCGTGGATGACGTGATCGCCGGCGTCGGAACCGTCAATTTCGACAACCGGTCCTTTGCCATCAATTTCGAACTGACGCTCTGGTTCACCTCCGAGCAGGTGATCCGGGACGTCGAAGCGATGCTCACGATCGACTTTTCCAACGCGCGACGGACCACGCCCGCCGAGGTGGCGGCCCTTCCGATCTACCGGCGCTTCATCGGCCAGGCCGCGCGGCTGCTTTCCCCCATGCTATAGGCAGGTTCGATGACCGAGTTCGTTTTCCGCGAAGACAGCTATCGACGCTCGCTCGAGGGCATCGTGACCGAGGTGCACGAGGATGGCGGCCTCGTCCTCGACCGCACCATCTTCTACGCGAGCTCAGGCGGCCAGCCGGGCGATAGCGGCATCCTGAGGACGCAGGACGGGCGCGGCGTCGCTATTGCGACCGCCGTTCATCCGGAGGGTGACAAGGCCCGGATCGTGCATGTTCCAGCGGCGGTCCAGGCGGTCCTCGCGCCAGGCGACGCGGTGATGGCCGAGATCGACTGGGATCGCCGCTACCGCCTGATGCGGATGCACACGGCTCTCCACCTGCTCTCGGTCGTACTCCCCTTCCCGGTCACCGGCGGCTCGGTCGGCGAGGACCGCGGCCGCCTCGACTTCGACATGCCGGAGACACCCGCCGACCTCGAGCGGATCGAGGCGCGCCTCAACGAGCTCGTCGCGGCGGACCATCCGGTCAGCGCCGAATGGATCACCGACGATGAGATGCAGTCCAACCTCGATCTCATCAAGACCATGAACGTCAAACCGCCGATGGGCCAGGGTCGTGTGCGGCTGATCCGGATCGGCGATGTCGACCTCCAGCCCTGCGGCGGCACGCACGTGGCCCGCACGGGGGAGATCGGGGCGCTCCGCCTCGGCAAGATCGAGAAAAAGGGCGCCAAGAACCGGCGCGTCAACCTGCTTTTCGCCTGAGGTTCGGGGCCGTACGAGCGAGTGCCGCGCGAGCGCTAAAGCAGGCCGAGCCGCGCCAGTTCCTCGGCTATCGCCACGTCGCCCTCGCCGGCCCCAGGGGAATCGAGGTCGGGCGGGGCGTCCTTCGGGTCGAGGTAGCGCCAGCCCTGGAACGGCGCCTTGGGACGCGGGCTCACCCGCACC
>DASZTU010000242.1:0-9458 GCA_035547975.1 Devosiaceae bacterium
CCGGGCTAGTGCTCGTAGTCGAGGTCGCTATTTTTTCCATCGCTAGATGCACGGAAGTTCGGAGAAGGAACACTCTGTCAGAGCTCTCGCTGGTGACCTGAGCTAGGTGCACTTTGTGAGTTGCCGCATGCGGTTGGAAAAGTGAGAAGATAAGATACGAGTTGCACGCTCCGAACAAAAGCTTGCTAAGGGTATTCAGCTCAAGATTGCGTGGGCGGGCGAGAACGCGCGAGATTGTTGCCTCATCTATCCCGGTTCGCTTAGCAAGTTCTTTTTGAGAAAGGCCGCTGTCCCGCACAGCTCGTAGGAGAAGGCTGTGCGCTTGCCACTGGTTTCGAGCGCATACATAGGCCAGTTCTCCACGTGAGTTGGCTTCATCGCTAGGCTCGGTAATAGTTGGTGAGGTACTCATCTACGCTCGCTCCTGTGTGCGGTGCCTTGTCCCCGAAATAGTCAGTCCATTTGCGCCGCGCTTCCTCCACCTCCTCGTGAAATGATCCCCGCGGAATGTGCTCGCGATATTCGCAAGCCAGCGCAACAAAGCCATCAAGCCAACAGAAAGCGCCCAAGAGGCGCATTCCAGCGGTTCCCTCCGGCTCTGTTATGCGCATGCTCCAAAAGTCAGCCTCCACTGGCTTGACCCGCGCCAAAGCTACATCCCACGGCTTCCTGTCCGGGTCTTCTGAAACCGAGATCACGTTCAGTTCGGCAAAAGCATCCAGATAGGCTGCTAATTCAGCATGCCGCTCGCCTTCCTCGGTATCGGCGAAGGGGCGACGTGCCAAAGCGTCGATTTCAGGCGTTAGGAATACATCCCGAGCACTTATATCGAGCATCGCGGACGGACGATGGATCAACCTTCCTCGCTGGATTAGCTGGTCGATAGCCGCTCGCATTGACATATAAGTCAATTTCCCCTGGAGCGCAACGCCCCCGTTGCACTGGCAATCTGACCCACCGTGCGTGAAGCAAACAAGCCACTCCGCGCAGCCAAAACCACTCCGCAGATATTTTAAAAGGAGATGCCACCCGGCGAATGGCTGCCCCGGCGCGTAGCGCGGCAGGCCGCGGGCCGGGCGCCGGGCGTGTCTTTCAGGCACTTGGCGAACGGCCCGGCACCGGTTATAAGCCGCCCCTCTTGCCACTCGGAACAGGGAGGGCGTTGAATGATTCATCCGTTTCCGGCCTCCCTCGGGCTGATGCGCCGCTAGGCTCGCGCACCGCCCCCGCCCTTTCGGGCCTTTTCCGTCATCGCCGCGCCTTCCCTTTTCCCGCGCGGCCCTCATTTTCGCTTTTTTTCGGGACCGGCGGCCGGGGTGTCGCTGGATCGGTATCATGGCCTCCAAACTCGACTTGCGCGGCAATGCCTTCCGCAGCGTGCTCGGCTTCACTTTTGGTCACTGGCGGCACCAGCCGGTGCGGATCGCGGTCATCGCGGGCTCCTTCCTCGCCGCGACGCTGACCGACATCGTGACGCCGCTCTATTCCGGCCGCCTGATCGATGCGGTCACCAACGGGGCGGCGGGCGACAACGCCGCGGTGCACGCGGCCACCGAAGCGTTCGTCGTGCTGATGGTGCTCGGCCTTACCAGCGTCGCCATGCGGCAGATCGCTTTCAGCGGCCTCATCAAGCTCACGCTGCGGATGATGTCGGAGATCGCGGCGAACGCCTTTCACCACGTGCAGCGCTTTTCCTCGGACTGGCACGCCAACAGCTTCGCCGGCTCGACGGTCAGGAAGATCACGCGCGGCATGTTCGCGCTCGACCTCCTCAACGACACGCTGCTGATCGCGCTCTTGCCCTCGGTCATCATGCTCGTCGGCACGACGCTGCTGCTCGGCTACTTCTGGCCGGTGATGGGGCTCGTCACGGCCATCGGCTCGCTGACCTATATCGGGGTCACGGTCGGCCTCGCGGTCGGCTGGGTGGCGCCCGCGGCGAGCCTCGCCAACGCCTGGGACACGCGCATGGGCGGCGCGCTCGCCGACGCCATCTCCTGCAACAGCGTGGTCAAGGCGTTCGGGGCCGAAACGCGCGAGGAGGCGCGACTCGACGCCGTCATCGGCAAGTGGCGCTCGCGCACGCGGCGCACCTGGGTGCGGGGCACGGCGTCGGGCTCGGTGCAGGGCACCATGCTCGTGCTGTTGCGCGCCGCGATCCTCGGCGTCGGGCTCCTGCTCTGGCTGAACGGGTCGGCCAAGGCGGGCGACATCGCGTTCGTCCTCACGTCGTTCTTCGTACTGCAGGGGTATCTGCGCGATGTGAGTCTCCACATCCGCAACCTCCAGCGGTCGATCAACGACATGGAAGAGCTGGTGCTGATCCACCGCGAGCCGCTCGGGGTCACCGACCGGCCGGGGGCGAAGCCCGCGGCGATCGTCGAGGGCGCCATCGCCTTCGAGCATGTCGATTTCCAGTATGGCCGCCACGCGACCGCGCTCTATCGCGACCTCAGCGTTGCGATCCGGCCGGGAGAGCGGGTCGGCCTCGTCGGCTATTCCGGCTCGGGCAAATCGACCTTCGTGAAGCTGATCCAACGGCTCTACGACGTGACGGGCGGCCGGATCACCATCGACGGCGTCGACATCCGCGACGTGACGCAGGCGAGCCTGCGCAGCCAGATCGCCATCGTGCAGCAGGAGCCGATCCTGTTTCACCGCTCGCTCGCCGAAAACATCGCCTATGCGCGGCCCGGTGCCTCGCGCGGCGAGATCGAACGGGCGGCGGCCCTCGCCAATGCGCACGAGTTCATCACCGGCCTTCCCAAGGGCTACGAGACTCTGGTGGGCGAGCGCGGCGTGAAGCTCTCGGGCGGCGAGCGGCAGCGGGTGGCGATCGCCCGGGCGTTCCTCGCCGAAGCGCCGATCCTGATCCTCGACGAAGCGACCTCTAGCCTCGATTCCGAGTCCGAGGTTCTGATCCAGGAGGCGATGGAGCGGCTGATGCGCGGGCGGACGACCCTCGTCATCGCGCACCGGCTGTCGACGGTGAAGGCGCTGGACCGGCTCCTCGTCTTCGACCACGGCGAAATCGTCGAGGAGGGGAGTCACGCCCAGCTCATCCGGCACGGCGGCATCTACCACCGGCTGTTCGAACGCCAGGCGCTGGAGCTGACGCGCGGCCTCGCCGCGGAGTAGCGCGGGGGGGCGTCCCCCGCCCGCCAACGGCAGCGCGCCCTGCCCCAGGGCAAGGGCGCGCTGCCCCGCCGCGGGCCGTGGGAAGCGCATTCCGCCCCGGGGCGAGAGTTTGGCATAGGCAATCTCGACTCGATTGATCGTCCATCGCAGGATCGCGCCCACACTCATGCCGCGTGTGGACTTGGTGGCGCAGCACCTTAATATGACGGCGTTTTCATTGGCCCAGGACGGCGCGCCGGCTGCCGTCGCCAGCATGAGTTCGCACACCATGGCCGAGCCCCCTCCGGACGCCGCCGTTTCGCTCGAGGGCGTCTCGAAAAGCTATGATGGCCGCCCGGTGATCGAAAACCTCGACCTCGCGGTGGCGCCGGGCGAGTTCCTCGCCCTGCTCGGTCCCTCGGGCTCGGGCAAGACGACCATCATGCGCATCATCGGCGGCTTCGAGGCGCCCGATGGCGGCCGCGTGCGGATCGCCGGGCGCGACGTGACCGAGGTGCCGCCGGAGCGGCGGGACGTCTCGACGGTCTTCCAGAGCTACGCGCTCTTTCCGCACCTCAACGTCCTCGACAACGTCGCCTTCGGGCCGCGCATGCGCGGCGTCGGCCGGGCCGAGCGCGAGCGCCGGGCCCGCCAGCTGCTCGAGCTGGTGCATCTCGAGGAAGTGCCCCAGCGGATGCCGGCGGAGCTCTCGGGCGGCATGCAACAGCGGGTGGCGCTGGCCCGCGCGCTCGCCAACGACCCCGCGGTGCTGCTGCTCGACGAACCGCTCGGCGCGCTCGACCGCAAGCTGCGCGAGGAACTGCAGCGCGAGTTGCGGCGCGTGCAGCACGCGATCGGGGCGACCTTCATCTATGTGACGCACGACCAGGACGAGGCGTTCGGGATGGCCGATCGCCTCGCGGTGATGCGCGAGGGCAGAATCGAGCAGGTCGGCGATCCGGCCTCGATCTACGACCGGCCCGCCAACGGCTGGGTTGCGCTCTTCGTCGGCAGCGGCAACAGCTTTGCGGCGACGGTCGGCGGACCCGGCGCCCGCTCGGTCATCGCAACCGATTTCGGACCGCTGCGCACCGAGCACGTCGACCCGAACCTCCGCGGGGGCGAGCGCGCCCTCGTCGTGGTGCGCCCCGAGGCCACGCGGATCGAGCCCCTGACGGCCGAGGGCGGCCCCACGGTCAACCGCATTCCGGCCCGGCTCGTCGACATCGTCGCGGTCGGCCCCTCGGCACGGCTGCGCGCCGTCACCGCGCCGGGCCGGGAATTCGAGGCGGTGATGCGCCGCGCCGACGCGCCGCCGCTCGCTTTTTCGCCGGGCGATGAGGTGGTCATCGCCTTCGACGCCGCTGCCACGCGCGTCTATCGCCCGGACCCTCAGACCCCAGCCATCTGATCAGCAAAGGATGATCGACATGACCATGACTTCGCTTACCCGCTCCGGGCTGAGCCGCCGCTCGCTGCTCGCCATGCTGGGCGCGGCACCGGCCGCCGCCGCGCTCTCGGGGCTGCTGCCGGCCGGCAGCGCCCGCGCCGCCGGGGCGCTCAACATCTATTCGTGGCCCGACTACTTCTCGCAGGAAGACCTCGACGCCTGGACGAAGAAAAGCGGCATCACGCCCAACATTGCGACCTACAACGCCAACGAGGTCATGTTCGCCAAGCTCAACAGCCCGGCGGGCTCGGGCTACGACATCGTGATCCCGAGCTCAGGCTGGATCCAGCAGCTCGCGGCCAAGGGCCTCCTGCAGGAACTCGACCATTCCAAGGTCGATCTTTCCGCCCTCGACCCGTCCCTCCTCAACCGCGACTACGATCCGGGCAACAAGTACTCGATCCCCAAGGACTGGGGCCTGCTCGGGGTGGTCTACGACCCGGATGTGGTGGGCGAGATCAAGACCTGGCAGGATTTCTTCGACGCCGGCAAGAAGGACGGTGTCTCGGGCAAAATCCGCATGACCAAGTCGGCGAGCGAGACGGTGGGACCGGCGCTCTGGATCGCCGGCAAGGACTGGAACAAGGCGACGGTCGAGGACATCAAGGGCACCGCCGATTTCCTCAAGGATTTCGCCAAGCACGTGCGGACCTTCTCGGGCTTCGATCCGGCGGCGCTCGCCTCGGGCGAGATCGTGCTCGCGCAGGCCAACCAGTCGGCGGCGCGCGGCGCCCTGCTCCAGAACCCCAAGCTGAAGTGGGTTGTGCCGGGCCCCAAGAGCGAAATCTGGGTCGACAGCTACGCCCTTGCGGCCAAGGCGCCCAACCTCGAAGAAGCGTATGATTTCCTCAACTTCTTCCTCTCGCCCGAAATCCAGGTGAAGGAAACCGAGTATCTCGGCTATCCGGCGGCGATCGCTGGCCTCAAGGACAAGCTCTCCCCCGACACCAAGGCCAAGGACATGATTTTTGGCGGCACGGACGTGAACTTCGAGAACCTCACCTCCTACATCGTCAATCCCGATACCGTCGACGCCTACCAGGACGTGCAGAACCAGGTACAGGCGGCGGCAGGGGTGTGAGTTTCCGCTTGGCGACGATCGCACAGGACGGGGCCGACGGCGTGCGCGCCGCCGGCCCGGCGCGGCGCCCCCGCCGCCGTGGCCGCGTCAGCGACCATCTCTTCGCCGCGGTGCCAAGCCTCTGGCTCTTCATCTTCTTCATCGCGCCGCTCGGCTTCACGGTGGCCTATTCCTTCGGCCACTCCTCCTTCGGCACGGTGACGCTCGGCTTTTCGCTCGACAACTACGCAACCGCCCTCTCGGGCTTTTACGCCCAGAGCTTCCTGCGCACGCTGCAGTTTGCGGCAACCGGCTGCGCGCTCTGCCTCGCCGTCGCCTACCCCACGGCCTATTTCATCGCCCGGCAGGCCGGGCGGGCGCGCAATCTCGCCCTCATCCTGGTGCTCGTCCCCTATTTCACGAGCTTTTTGATCCGGGTGATGAGCTGGCAGATTCTCCTCGCCCGCAGCGGCCCGATCGAAACGGTGCTGCGGGCGCTCCACCTGACCGATGCGCCGCTCGACATCATGGACACGCAGACGGCGGTCTTCATCGGCATGGTCTATGCCTATCTGCCGATCGCCATCGTGCCGCTCGTCATCGTGCTGCAGCGCATTCCGCAAAGCCTCGTCGAAGCGGCGCGGGACCTCGGCGCGTCACCCTGGCGCACGTTCTGGCACGTCGTCCTCCCCCTCTCACGGCCGGGAATCGCCACCACCGTGCTCCTCACCGGGGTGCCGATGCTCGGCGAACTGGTGATCCCGAGCCTGCTCGGGGGCGAGCGCGGCGTCCTCATCGGGCAGGCGATCTCCTCGCAATATCTCAACTCCCAGAACTATTCGCTCGGCTCGGCGATGGCGGTGCTGGTCCTCCTCGCCGTCGCCATCATCGTGGCCCTCCTCGCGCGGCTGACGCGCGGCTTTGCCGAGGCGGCATGAGCGCGCCGGGCGTCGCATCGGCGGGGCAGCGCGCGGGGCGGGCGGCGCTCGCGGTCTGGTACGTGCTTGTGCTGCTCTTCCTCTTCATGCCGATCGCGACCTCGATCGCCTATGCCTTCAACGAGGGCTCGCTCAACCGGCAGACGGCCGCCTTCACCGGCTGGACCGTCCGCTGGTTCGCCGCCGCCTGGGCCAATGTGACGCTGCGCAATGCCGTCGTCACCAGCCTCACCGTTTCCTTCTGGGCGGCGCTGATTTCGGTCGTGATCGGCTCGGCCCTCGGCTTTGCGCTGGTGCGCCATCCGAGCCGGCGCGTGCGGCTCTTCCTCACCGGCCTCACCTATGTGCTGCTGATCGTGCCGGAAACGGTGGTCGGCGTCTCGCTGCTGCTGTTTTACGCCGTGACCGGCCTGCCGCTCGGCATGGCGACGCTGGTCGCCGGTATCACCCCGCTCGCCATTTCGGTGACGGCGCTGATCGTCAGGGCCGGTGTGGTGACACTCGACAGGCGGATCGAGGAGGCGGCGGCTGATTTGGGCGCCAACCGCCGGCAAACGCTCTGGTTCGTGGTGCTGCCGCACCTCCTCCCCGCCGTGCTCGCCGGGGCGCTGATGTCCTATGTCTTTGCCTTCGACAACCTCGTCATCTCGTCCTTTCTCACGACGCCGCAGATCAACACGCTGCCGGTCTACCTCTATGGCAGCCTGCAATACGGCCCCTCCCCCGCGGTCTACGCGGCGGCCGCCTCTGTCCTCGTCCTCACCATCCTCCTGGTCGGCCTTGCCGGCCTTTTCTACCGCCTCGCGCTCAGGCGCGGGGCCCGTTCGCCCGCTTGAGATATTTTTGATGTCCCGTTTTTCGCCGCTGCTCGATCCCCCGGCCTTCCCGCCCGATGCCTTCGCCGCCCTTGCCGACCGGCTGAAGCGCCTGCTCGGGACGGCGAACGACCTCGTCTTCCTCCAGGGCGAGGCGATCCTCGCGCTCGAGGCGGCGGCGGCGAGCCTCGCCCGGCCGGGGCTGGTCGCGCTCAACGTCGTCACCAGCCCCTATGGCGCCCTTTTCGGGCAATGGCTGCGGCGCGGGGGCGCCGATGTGCACGAGGTCGGGGCGGAACCGGGCCGGCCGATCGCGGCGGCGGCGGTCGAGGCGGCGCTGGGCGCGCTGCCGAAGGTCGACCTCCTTTCCCTCGTGCATGCGGAAACCTCGAGCGGCATCCTCAACCCGCTGCCGGCGATCAGCGCGCTCGCCAAGCGGCGCGGGGCGCTGATCGTGGTCGACGCGGTCGCCTCATTCGCCGGGCACCCGCTCGATGTGGACGCGCTCGGCATCGACGTTTGCATCATCGGGCCGCAAAAGGCGCTCGGCGGCCCGGCGGGGCTTTCCATGGCAACGGTCAGCTCGCGCGCCTGGGCGGCGATCGAGGCGGCATCCGCGCGCGTGCCCTCGAGCCTTTCCCTCCTCGACCTCAAGCGGAACTGGCTGGATCGCGGGCGGGGCGTTTTGCCCGGCATGCCCTCGGCGCTCGAGTTCTGGGCGCTCGAGGCGGCGGTGAGCGGGCTCGAGGCCGAGGGGCTCGAGGCCCGCATCGCCCGTCACGCCCTCGCCGCACGGGCCAGCCGGGCGGGCCTCATGGCGCTCGGGACCGGCAGCTGGGTCACCGACGAGGCCCTTGCCTCGACCATGGCGACGGGCGCGCCGGTCCCGGCCGGCCTCGACACCGACGCGCTCGTCGCCGAGGCGGCGCGGCTCGGGGTCACTTTGACGCCGGGGCACGGGGAAATCCGCGACCGGCTGGTCCGGCTCGACCACACCGGCGCCCGGGCGAACTTTTCGACCGTGCTCGCGAGCGTCGTGGGCTACGGCATGGCCGTCGAGCGGCTGGGCGGCACCGTCGACATCGCCGCGGGCGCCGCCGCCGTCGCGCGAGCCTATGCGGGGCGCGGCGAGCCGTGACGCCGGTCGAACTCGCCCGCCTCTACCGGGCCTATATCGATTGCCTCAACCTGAAGGATTGGGCGCGGCTCGGCGACTTCGTCGACGAGGCGGCCGTACACAATGGCCGCCCGCTTGGGCTTACGGGCTACCGCGCCATGCTGGAGCAGGATTTTCGCGCGATCCCGGACCTCCGGTTCGACATCGGCCTCCTCGTCGCCGAGCCGCCCTATGTCGCGAGCCGCCTCGACTTCGACTGCACGCCCGCGGGGGTGTTTCTCGGGCTTAAGGTCAACGGCCGGCGGGTCTCGTTCGCCGAGAACGTCTTCTACCTCTTCGCCGACGGGAAAATCCGGCAGGTCTGGTCGGTGATCGACAAGACGGCGATCGAGGCGCAGCTCGCGCGGGTGTGACGGGGGGCACCGACCCTCCTCATGGGAACACCGGACGTTGTGCCCTTCATGGTGAGGTGCGAGCGCAGCGAGCCTCGAACCATGAGGCCCCAACCTCATCCGCGGGGCCTACCTCCCCCGGACCTCACCCTGAGCCTGTCGAAGGGCGAGGTCCGGCCGCGGCAAGTCCTCGTGGTTCGACAAAGCTCACCATGAGGGCCTGCCGAGCCCCCCGCTCGTCATGGCCGGGCTTGACCTGGCCATCCAGACCACCGCGCCGCGTGTGCAGGCGGTGAGGCCGGCTGGATCCCCGGGTCAAGCCCGGGGATGACGGTGGTTGTGGCACGAGTCTCGGCCACGCACTCGGCGTCCTTCCCGCGCAAGCGGGAATCCATTTTGGCCACGAAAGCCCGCCGCTCCGGCACCACCATTCGCCCGGAATTGCCTCCGCCTGAAGCGCTACTCCTCCCGCCCCGCGCGGCGGAGCATCTGGCCACCCCCACCCCTGACCCCTCCCCCGCGAACGGGGGAGGGAGAAGGCCAGCTCTGAGGTCGGGGCCTCATGGTTC
>DASZTU010000243.1:0-8356 GCA_035547975.1 Devosiaceae bacterium
CCTCTGCCGAGGCCGAAGACCCCCGGTCTCAGCCCCTGACGGCGGCGGGCACGGCCTGAGGAGGGACAGGCCGGAAGGTTCGGGCCGGCGAGGGTCCCGAACGCTCCGGCGCCAATCCCTCAGAGCAGGTCGAAGCGGTCCGCGTTCATCACCTTGACCCAGGCGGCGACGAAGTCATTTGCGAACTTTTCGCCCGAATCCGACTGCGCATAGACCTCGGCAAGCGCGCGCAGCTGCGAATGCGAGCCGAAGATCAGGTCGACGCGGGTGCCCGTCCATTTGAGCGCATCGCTCCTGCGATCGCGGCCTTCATAGACCCCCTCCTCGCCGGCCCTGGGCACCCACTTGGTGTCCATGGTCAAGAGGTTGAGGAAGAAGTCGTTGCTCAGCGTTTCCGGCCGATCGGTGAACACACCATGGTCGTTGACGCCGACCCTGAGCACACGCAGGCCGCCGAGGAGCACCGTCATTTCCGGACCCGTGAGGCGCAGCAACTGTGCACGGTCGATGAGCGCCTCCTCCGGCTGGAGGAAGCTGCGGGAGCTGTAGTAGTTGCGGAAGCCGTCGGCGCGCGGCTCGAGCGCCGCGAAGGAGGTGACATCCGTCTGCTCGGCCGAGGCGTCCATGCGCCCGGGCGTGAACGGCACCGTGACCGCCTGCCCGCGGGCCGCCGCGGCCTTCTCGATGCCGGCGCTGCCGGCGAGCACGATGAGGTCGGCGAGCGACACCTTCTTGCCGTCGGTCTGGGCTGCGTTGAACGCCCGCTGCACGCCTTCGAGCGCGGCCAAAACCCTCGCGAGCCGGGCGGGATTGTTCACCTCCCAATCCTTTTGCGGGGCGAGGCGGATGCGGGCCCCGTTGGCGCCGCCGCGCTTGTCCGAGCCGCGGAAGGTCGAGGCGGAGGCCCAGGCGGTCGAGACCAGCTCGGAAACGGAAAGTCCGGTGGCGAGGATCTTCGCCTTGAGGTCGGCGATGTCGCGGTCGTCGACCAGCTTGTGGTCGACCGGGGGGATGACGTCCTGCCAGATCAGGTCTTCGGCCGGCACTTCGGGCCCGAGATAGCGGGCCTTGGGGCCCATGTCGCGGTGTGTGAGCTTGAACCAGGCCCGCGCAAAGGCGTCGGCGAACTGATCGGGGTGCTCGAGGAAGCGGCGCGAGATTTTTTCGTATTCCGGGTCGAAGCGCAGCGACAGGTCCGTCGTCAGCATGGTCGGGAGGCGCTTCTTCGACGGGTCGAACGGGTCAGGAATGGAGGGCTCGGCGCCCTTGGCCACCCACTGCTTGGCCCCGGCGGGGCTCGTCGTCAGCTCCCACTCGTAGCTGAAGAGGTTCTCGAAGAAGTGGTTGCTCCAGCGGACCGGCGTCTGCGACCAGATGACCTCGAGGCCGGAGGTGATGGCGTCGCCGCCGACCCCCGTCGCGTGCCGGCTCTTCCAGCCGAGCCCCTGATCTTCGAGGTCGGCGCCTTCGGGCTCCGCCGCAATCAGGGAGGGGTCGCCCGCGCCGTGCGTCTTGCCGAAGGTGTGGCCGCCGGCGATCAGCGCCACGGTCTCCTCGTCGTTCATCGCCATGCGGCGGAAGGTTTCGCGGATATCGCGCGCCGCCGCCACCGGGTCCGGGTTGCCGTTGGGACCCTCCGGGTTGACGTAGATGAGACCCATCTGCACGGCGGCCAGCGGCTCCGATAGCTGGCGCTCGCCGCTATAGCGCTCGTCGCCGAGCCACGTGCCCTCCGGCCCCCAGAACAGCTCTTCGGGCTCCCAGACGTCGGCGCGGCCACCGGCGAAGCCGAACGTCTTGAAGCCCATCGATTCGAGCGCGACGTTGCCCGTGAGCACGAGCAGGTCGGCCCAGGAAATCCGGTTGCCGTATTTCTGCTTGATCGGCCAGAGGAGGCGCCGCGCCTTGTCGAGATTGGCGTTGTCCGGCCAGCTGTTGAGCGGCGCGAAGCGCTGCTGCCCCTGCCCGGCGCCGCCGCGCCCATCGGTGATGCGATAGGTGCCGGCGCTGTGCCAGGCCATGCGGATGAAGAGGCCGCCATAGTGGCCGAAATCGGCAGGCCACCACTCCTGCGATTGCGTCATCAGCGCCCTGAGGTCGGCCTTGAGCGCCTGATAATCGAGCTTTCCGAATTCTTCCCGATAGTCGAAGTCGGGTCCGAGCGGATCCGACAGCGAGGAGTTCCGGTGCAGCATCTGGAGGTCAAGCTGTCTTGGCCACCAGTCGCGATTGCCGCGACGCGACCGGCCGTGATCGACCGGGCATTGACCGGCCGAGGCTTCGCCATTTGGGTTCGGGGCGAGTTCGTTCATTGGGGGCTCCTCTGCTGGTCTTGCCGCTTATAGAGCGTTTTTGGCGGAAGTGGAGACCACTTCTCCGTGCCTCAAACGCGAGGCCAGGGGAGCCTCGCTGCCGGCGCCGGCGCGTCGGTACCGGTGTCGGGCCTCAGGGGTTGGCGTAGAGGTAGGCGGCGACGTCGCGCGCTTCCGCCGGGGAAATGCCGGTGTTGGGCATGGCGGACTTGGGGTCGACGCCCTGCGGATCGACGATCCAACGCATGAGGTTCTGCGGCGTATTGGCGAGGACGCCCGCGACATAGGCGCGCTTGCCGATACCGGCGAGGTCGGGACCGACATTGCCGGTCGGCGCCTGAAGGCCCGGCACGTTGTGGCAGTTGACGCAGCCATACTTCACCAGGAGGGCCGGCCCCTTGTCGGGGTCGCCGCCGGTCCGGGCGATCGCCTCCTGGCGCTGCTGCGCCACAAGGCTCAGGGTTTGATAGGCGATGCCGATCCCGGCGGCGATCGCCAGCAAAACCAGCGTGCTGGAAAGCCAGAGCGCCACCCGGCGCGACTTGCCGAGCGGTGAGCGTGGGATGGCCTCAACCGGCGCGGCGGGCATGGCCCTCTCCCGAAAACAGCGGGGCCTGTTGCCGGCTCGACCGGCTGATCCAGTGCCAGGCGAGGGCAAGCCCTGCCCCGACATAGACGGTGCCTGCGGGCACCCACATGATGAGGCCGGCGAGTTGCTGGTCGGCCAAAGGATCGAGGCCGAAATGGGCCGAGAGCGCCGATTGCAGCGGGTACATCGGCCGCGGCGCCACGGTCAGCAGCACGCCGAGAAAGGCGGTGTGCATGGCGGTGAAGAAGAGGTCGATCACGGCCGCCCCCTGCCGGCGTGTTTCGAACATCGCCCACCAGAAGAACAGGGCCGTGACGAGGAAGCTCAGGTGCTGCAGCCAGTGGAGCGGCTCATGCAAAAGAGCCGCCTCGAACGCCGGAGGCACGTGCCAGGCCCAGATCGCGACGGCATGAAGGATCGTTGCGACGAGCGGCCGGCTCAGTACGTCCCAGCCGCAGAGGTAGGCCAAAAGCTTTGCCGACCGCGCGACGGCGCGGCGCGAGCGGGCCGGAAAGGCCCAGAGCATCGGCCCGAGCGGGCGGGCGAGGACGAGCAACGGGGCGGCAGCGGCCATCACCAGCTCGTGCTCCACCATGTGGGCGGAGAAGAGTTCGACGCTGAGCTCGTGGAGGGGCGAGACGAGGGCCGCCCCGAGCAGCAGCCAACCGGCGGCAAAGCACCCCGCCTGCCGGAAGGTGGCGCCGCGGCCAAACCCCGCCGCGCGCCAGAGCCGCACGACCCCCGCGGCGTAAAGCAATCCGCTCAGCAGGAACGGCGCGAGGATTGCGGGGTCGATGCTCCACCCGGCCGCCTCGGCCCCGGAAAAGCACCCCGCGCTGGCGATCAGCCGGTTGAGCGCCGTGACATCCATCACTCGCACCCGTTGAGGAAAAAGCCCGCCGTTCCCTGGAGAAGGATGATGACGGCGAACAGCACCCCCGCGAGAACGCCGATCCCAGCGAGCAGCTTCTCCGGAACGCCCGCTTCGGGCCGATCGGGACTGGGCAGCGGCCGATGCTGTCGCCACGCCTCGACCGAAACCCAGATACCCGCTGCGGCGATCAAGGCGAGGATGAGCGCGAAGATTGGTATCATCGGCCAGGGAGTCAGGCATTGCCGGGGCGCGAGCGCGTAGTTGAGCTCCGTGCTCGCGCCCCAGGCGAGGGCGCCGAGGCCGAGGCCGGCGCCGGGAAGCTTTCCGGGGATATCGCTGGGCCGCATCAGCCGCCTCCCAGCCGGGGCACCCAGTAGAGCAGGACGTAGAACGGGAGCCAGGCGATGACGACGAAATTCCAGTACATGGCGTTTTCGTCGGCGTCGCTGAACCGCCGCGTCGGGCAATGCCGGGTGAAGAACAGCGCCGTCAGCACGATGGTGTCGGCGAGGTCGGTGAGAAGGTGGGTGGTGTGGAGGCCGAGCAGCACCCAGAGCAGCGAGCCATAGGCGTTGGTGTACCAGCCGATGTTGAGCTGGGTGAATTCATAGCCGCGCACCCCGACCGCGAGCACCCCGATCACCGACATCAGGACGAGCAGCGCCCGCACCGTGCCGTTGTCCTGGGCCTGGGCGCGCTTCATGATCGCATAGTTGGGAATGAGCGACAGCACGAGGATGGCGGTAAAAACCGTGGGCCAGATCACCTCCTGCGGTGGGGCGCCGGCGGCCCAGGTCGGGGTGTGCCAGCCGAGATAGAGGAAGCTCCCGGCGCCGAGGACGAAGCCCATCCCCTCGAGCGACATGAAGCCGATCGTTCCCCACCAGGTGACGAGCCGGGCGCCCGAGCCGTGCTTGTCGAGGCCCGAAAGATCGCCCACCACGCGCGTCTTCATATCTCGTCCTCCGGCGTGCCCTTGGGCCAGAACCAGCCGATGAGGAAGATGCCGACGAGGGCCGCGCCCCAGAGCACGGCCCACGGGGTGAAGATCGAGGCGACGAAGCCGATGCCCGTCGCGATCGCGGCGAGCAGCGGCCAGATCGTATCGAGCGGGGAGGTGTCGAGCACGTCGGGGTGCGCTTCGGTGACCGTCGACAGCACGAGCTCGCGGGTGTCGACGGCGAGCCCCGAGACGACCGGCAGGGCATCGCGGGCGGCCCAGAGCGGGTAACGGCTTTCGACCACCGGAATGCGATCGAAATTGTGCGGCGGCGGCGGAGAGCTCGTCGCCCACTCGAGCGTCGGCGCGTCCCAGGGATTGTCGGGCGCCGGTCGACCGTGCCGGAGGCTCGAAATGATGTTCCAGAGGAGGAGCGCGAAGCCCGCGAAGAGGAGGAGCGCCCCGATGCTCGCCAGCATGTTGAGGCCGCCCCAGCCGGAGGCGCCGGGATAGGTGTAGATGCGGCGTGGCATCCCGGCGAGGCCGAGAATGTGCATGGGAAAGAAGGTCAGGTTGAAGCCGATGAAGGTCAGCGCGAACTGCCATTGGCCGAGCCGCTCGCTGAGCATCCGCCCGGAAAATTTCGGGAACCAGTAGTAGGTCGCGCCGAGCAGCGGGAAGACGGCCCCGCCGATCAGCACGTAGTGGAAATGGGCAACGACGAAATAGCTGTCGTGGACCTGCGTATCGAGCGGCACCGAGGCCACCATGACACCGGTCAGGCCGCCCACGACGAACACGATGACGAAGCCGATGATGTAGAGGAGCGGCGTCTTGAACTCCGGCTTGCCGCCCCAGAGCGTTGCTATCCAGCAGAAGATCTGAATGCCGTTCGGCACCGCGATCAGCATGCTCGAGGCGGTAAAGAAGCTCGCCCCGAGCTGGGGGAGGCCTGTCACGAACATGTGGTGGACCCAAAGGCCGAACGAGAGAAAGCCGATCGAGAGTAGGGCCAGAACCAAGAGCATGTAGCCGAAGGCCGGCCGGCGGCTGAACGTGGTGACGATTTCCGACACCATGCCCGTCGCCGGCATGAAGATGATGTAGACCTCCGGGTGCCCGAAGAACCAGAAGAGGTGCTGCCAGAGGAGCGCGTCTCCCCCCTGCTCCGGGGTGAAGAAATGGGTGCCGATCAGCCGGTCCATGATCAGCATCGAGGAGGAGACCATGACCGCCGGCATCGCGAAAATCACCATGAAGGCGGTGACGAGCTGCGCCCAGACGAAGAGCGGTATGCGGTCGAGCGTCATGCCGGGGGCGCGCTGCTTGAACACGGTGACGATGATTTCCGCCGAGACCGCGAGCGCTGCGACCTCGGTGAAGGTGATCATCTGGGCCCAGAAGTCGACGCCCTTGCTCGGCGAGTAGGTGGTCTCGGTCAGGGGCGCATAGGCGAACCAGCCGACATCGGGCGCGAGGTTCAGCGCAAAGGCGACCCAGATCATGATGCCGCCGAGGAGATAGACGTAGTAGCTGAAGGCGTTGAGGCGCGGGAAGGCGATGTTGCGCGTCCCCACCATGAGCGGCACGAGATAGACGGCGAAGGCCTCCATCACCGGCACGGCGAAGAGGAACATCATCGTCGTGCCGTGCATGGTGAAGAGCTGGTTGTAGAGCTCGGGCGTCAGCAGCCGGTTGTCGGGCCGGGCGAGCTGCGCCCGCATGATGATGGCGAGGACGCCGGCGAGGAAGAGGAAGACGAAGGCGGTGATGATGTAGCGGCGGCCGATGACCTTGTGGTCGACGGTGGTCAGCGCCCCCCAGATGCCGGCTTTGGTGGCCCAGGTGCGGGTCAGCCGCTCCCGCAACTCGTGCTCGGGCAGGTCGTGGTCGCGCTCGCCGCGATTGCCGGCTATGTCGGAAAAACTCATTTGAGGCCCATGAGGTAGTCGAGGAGCGCGTTCAGCTGCTCGGGCGCGAGGTGGAGATCAGGCATCTGCGCCCCCGTCTTGATCCCCTGCGGGTCGCTGATCCAGGCGGCGAGCTGGCCGCGGCCGAAGGGAAGAGTGCCGGCGGCAAGGGTTGAGCGGCTCGCAAGATGGGTGAGGTCAGGGCCCGCCTGGCCCCCCGCCGAAGTCCCCGAAACGGTGTGGCAGAAGGCGCAGGCCGATCCCTGGAACACCGCTTGCCCCTGCTGCGCCGAGGGCGTCGCGGGGGCCGCGGCGGGCTGCAGCTGGGCCTGCCGCCAGGCGGCGAAATCGGACGCCGTCTCGGCCACTACGCGAATGCCCATATGGGCGTGTTGGAGGCCGCAGAACTCGGCACAGGACCCGTCGTAAATCCCGGCCTTGCGGGCGGTGAAGGTGAGTTCGTTGTGCCGTCCGGGAATGAGATCGGCCTTGCCCATTAGGCTCGGCACCCAGAAGCTGTGGATCACGTCGGCCGAGGTGAGTTTGAGCGTCACCGGTCGGCCGACCGGTATGTGGATTTCGTTGGCCGTGCTGATCGTCTGGCTCGGATCGGTCGAGTTGTAGACCACCTGCCACCACCATTGATGGCCGACGATGTCGATCGTCAGCGCGTCGCGCGCCGGGCCGAAGAGTTCGCGCTGCGCGGCAAAGCTCAACACGGTGAGCGCAATGACGATGAGGCCGGTGAGGGCGATGAGCACGGCGACCACCGTGCCCATTCGGCGTTCCGCCGGCATGTCGAGGGCGAGGGGATCAGCCGGCGCGAGGCGGCGGCGCCAGAGAGCGACCGCGAGCCCGGCGAGAACCAGCACCCAGATGAGCGTGCAAAGGGCGGTGAAGCCCCAGATCAGCCCCGCAACAGCCTCCCCCTGTGGGGTCTGCGGGGCGAGCGCGGCGGGTAGTCCGCAGGCGGCGAGCGGTGCAGTGAGGACACCGGCCACGGCAGCCCGTATGACGCCCCAGGCACCCCGCGATCGCAATGGTTTACCCCTCGCGTTTTTCTGAAGCAGGAACTTACCCGGCGGCCCTCGGGTTCCCGCGGCACCGGGAACCAAGCCGGGATTGCGGGGTTTCGCTAGGCGGTCGAGCGAGAAACGGCATGCGGCTATCGAGGATTGCGCCGGCGAGTGTGGTTGCGGGCCTGTTCGCCGCGCTGGCGATTCCGGCGAGCAGCATCGGCCAGGGCAGCGCCTCGGCACCCCCACCGGGCGGCAATCCCCCCTTTCTCGGCGTACCCGTCACGGCCTTTTCGCCCGAAGGGACCATGCCCATCCCCCCGATCGCGCCGCCTTCGCTCAGCGATACGGCGGCCATCAATCGCGGCCAGGGCTATTTCAGCCAGTTCAACTGTGTCGGTTGCCACGCGGCGAACGGCGCCGGCGGCATGGGGCCAGCGCTCAGCAACCACGCCTTCATCTATGGCGCCGAGCCGGCCCAGATTTATCTCAGCATCCTCCAGGGCCGGCCACGCGGCATGCCCGCCTGGAGCCGGTTGCCCGAAGCGGTGATCTGGGACCTCGTGGCCTATGTCAAATCGATCAGCAAGGACCCCGCGGACCCCTGGCAGCACACGATTTCGGTTTCGACCTTCGATACCGAACAGGTGCCGGCGGAAGCCGAGAAGACCTCCGACCCCTGGTCCTACAACGAGTCTTTCAGCTTCGGCCGGGC
>DASZTU010000244.1:0-6858 GCA_035547975.1 Devosiaceae bacterium
TCGCCCGCGCGGAAACGGCGATCACATAGGTCGTGCCGCGCCGGTCGATGCGAAGCGCTTCGGCGAGATGGCGGAGGCGCACACGGCGAACCTCGTCGTCGGTGGGCGGCAGCGTTGGCTGGAGGCGCAGGGCGGTCAGCAGCCGGGTGCGCCAGTCCGGCTCGTAGGCGAAATCGACAAAGCCGGCGAGGCGCGGGTCGGCGACGATCCGCGTCATGGTGGCGTCCGAGCGGGCGAGCTCCACCTCACTGTCGATGCGGGCGCTGTCGGTCGCGGCGGTCTCGGCTTTTGCGCCGGACGCGAGGAGGTCCTTGCGGCTGCCGTCGACGAGGACGAGCGCGGTCGCCGTGAAGGCCGGCGGGAGGAGCAGGGTGACGAGCGTCGCCCCGCCCACGATCACGACCACCACCGCCGCGATCAGCCAGAGACGACGGCGCAGGAGGTCGAGAAAGGCGCGGATGTCGAGTTGATAGGCCTCCATGCCCCCACAGGCGCGCAACCGGTCGCCGGCGAGGCAGGCGAAGGCCACCCTCGCGGCGTCAGCAGATCGCGCAGCGGCCGCCCCCCAATCTGGTCGCTCAACACGCGCTCCGCCCGGAGCCGCGGAGAGCAGGCCCTGAGCCAAGCCGGTATATTGTGGAGCACAAGACCCGGGGGTGTGCAAGCCGATTGGGACGCGATTCCTGCGGGGGGAGCGCCCTCCGCGGGACGACGGGGCACCGTTTTCGGGAAAACGCGGCGCCCGGGAAGCGGCGTCAGTGCTGGTCGAGGAGCGCGCGGACTCGGCGCGCGAGCTCCATGGCGGTATAGGGTTTTCGCAGCCAGTTGCCGGTTTCGGCCTGTTCGCGGCTCGCCACGGCGGGTTCGGCATAGCCGGAGGTAAAGAGCACCTTCATGCCCGGCCGGCGCTCGCGCACCTTGCGCGCAAGCTCGTCTCCCGTCATTCCGCCCGGCATGACGACGTCGGTGAACAGCAGGTCGACGTCCGCACCCGCCGCCAGGCGGTCGAGGGCTTCGGGGCCGTTGGTTGCCTCGATGATCCGGTACCCCTGATCGGCGAGCCGGGCGACCGCTACGCGGCGTACCCGTGGATCGTCCTCGACGACAAGGATGGTTTCGTTCTTCGTTGCGGGCAGTGCAGCCTCGGCCGAAGTTGCCGCTTCAGCCCCCGTCTCGGCAGGCTGGCGCGCCGCCGGGAGGAAGACGCGTACGCTCGTGCCGCGCCCGACCTCGCTATAGATCTGCACATGGCCGCCCGACTGCTTGACGAAGCCGTAGACCATGCTCAGGCCGAGACCCGTTCCCTGCCCGGTCGCCTTGGTGGTGAAGAACGGCTCGAAGGCGCGCTGCTTGACCTCGGCCGACATGCCTTCGCCGGTATCGGTCATGGAGATCAGCACATATTCGCCCGGGTGCACCTCGGGGTACATCTGGGCGTAGTCGAGATCGATTTTGGCGCGCGAAATTTCGATGGTGAGCCGGCCGCCAGTCGGCATCGCGTCGCGGGCGTTGAGCGCGAGGTTCAGCAGGGCGTTCTGCAGTTGCGAGGCGTCGACGCGGGCGAAATTCGATGCGCCGCTGACGATGGTGCGCAACTCGATGTTTTCGCCGAGAGTCCGCCGCATCAGCTCCGAGAAGCCGGAAATGATGAGGCCGAGGTCGGCGAGCTGCGAATTGAGCGGCTGGCGCCGGCCGAAGGCCAGCAGCTGGCCGGTCAGCTTGGCGCCGTCCTCCGCCGCCGCACGCGCGTCGGCCAGAAGCTCCAGCTGGCGCGGATCGTGGATGCGGCCCTCGAGCATCTCGAGGTTGCCGGTGATCACCGTCAGCAGGTTGTTGAAGTCGTGCGCGAGCCCGCCCGTGAGCTGGCCGATCGCCTCCATCTTCTGGGCCTGGCGCAACTCCGCCTCCATGCGGTGGCGGCTCGTCAGGTCGCGGATGAAGCCGGTAAAGATGCGGTGGGTGCCCGCCATGGCCTCGCCGACGGCGAGCTCCATGGGAAAGGTCGTGCCGTCCTTCTTGAGGCCGTTGACGACGCGGCCGAGGCCGATGATCCGCCGCTCCCCGGTCCTCAGATAGCGGCCGATATAGCCGTCATGGGCCTCCCGGTGCGGGGATGGCATCAGCATGCTGACATTGCGGCCCACCACCTCGCCGGCGGCATAGCCGAAGAGTTTTTCGGCGGCGGCGCTGAAGGAGGAGACGATGCCGTGGTCGTCGATGACGATCATTGCTTCGGGCACCGTCTCGAGGATCGACCTCAGGTGTGCCTCGCGGTCGGCGAGGTCGCGCTCGGTCAGCCGCAGCTCGGTGATGTCGCTGTTGGTCTGGACGATCGGGCGGGGCGCGTCGTCGCCCAGTTTCGGCGAGATCATGCGCGAGGCGATGTGGAGCAATCGTCCGTCCTTATGCCGGTGGATGAGCTCGCCGACCCAGGAGCCGTTCACCAGCACGTGCCGGCGGATCTCCTCGACCGGCTTGGGGAACTGCGTGGCGAGGAGCTGATGGACGGCGCGGCCAACCGCCTCCTCGCGCGTCCAGCCATAAAGCTCTTCACAGCCGCCGCTCCACCGGCTGATCACACCGTCGAAGCCGTGGACGATGATATTGGCCCCGTCCAGCACCCCGACGATGTCGTCCAGAATGGCGTCCGGTCGCTTTGCGGTCATCCCCGACCCCGTTTCGGGCTAGGCTGCCCGCGCCAGCCGCTCATCGTCAATTTCATCCTCGTCATCCTCAAGCGCCAGGGCCGCCAGGGCAGCGGGACGGCGCACCACGATCGCGTGCCGGCCGGCGGGCGCGATCATCCCATTCCGTGTCAGCCTTGTCATGATGCGCGACACCGTCTCAATGGTCAGACCAAGGTAGTCGGCCATGTCAAGCCGCGTCATCGGCAATTCGACGGTGCCCTCGTCGCCGCCGGGCTGCCGCCGGGCAAGGGAGAGCAGGAAGCTCGCGACCCGCTCCTCGGCGTTCTTGCGGGCCAGCAGCACCACCTGGTCCTGCGTCGCGCTCATTTCGTCGGCCAGCCGCTCGAAGCGCTCCGGGCCGAGCCCGGGGTGGCGCGCGACCTCATCCTCGAAGCGCTGCCGCGTGAGGCGGCGGAGGCGGGTCGGTGCGATGGCCTCGATCGTCGTGGGGTAGCGGTCGCGGAAGCTGATGCCGACGATGTCGCCGGCGAAGAGGAAACCGGTGATCACCCGGCGGCCATCGCTCAGGATGCGCACGGTGCGCATGGCGCCCGTGACCACCTGGAACACATGCTGGGCGCGATCGCCCTGCCAGACCGCGGCCTCGCCCGGGTCGAGGGACTCGACCGGCTGCTCGGCGAAGAGTTTCTCCAGGGAGCAATCCCGCCCCAGCAATTCCTTCGCGAAAAGCCCGCTGGGGGCCTGGGGGCTGAGGCGGCGGCTGAGTGAGGACTGCGTGTACATCGTGGCTTCCCGGTTCGTCGGCGTTTGCGATGTACGGACGATGCCCTGCGCTGCGTAACGTGCGGATTGCCCGAGGGATACAGAAAGTGCGATTTTGTGACAGATCGTAACAGGCGCTCCGCGACGCGCCTCGACCTGGCCAGGGCCGGCACGGAGCAGCACGGTAATTTGCTGCCGGACGGTCAGGGATCGAACGCAGCCCGTGGGAATTGTCCCACCGGCCCTCAGACAAACAGGAGCCGGCGGCATGAACCGAGACGCGACGACGGCAGAGGCGGCGCCCGCGGCGGGCGAACTCCTTCTCATCGACCGGTACTGGCGCGCCGCCAACTATCTCACGGTCGGCCAGATCTACCTGCTCGATAATCCGCTGCTCAAGGAGCCGCTCCGGCCCGAACACATCAAGCCGCGGCTGCTTGGCCACTGGGGCACGACGACGGGCCTCAATTTCATCTATGCCCACCTCAACCGGATCATCAAGGCGCGCGACCTCGACGTCATCTATGTGTGCGGCCCCGGCCATGGCGGCCCCGGCATGGTCGCCAACACCTATCTCGAGGGGACGTATTCGGAGATCTATCCCGAGGTGAGCGAAGACGAAGAGGGCATGCGGCGGCTCTTCAAGCAGTTTTCGTTCCCCGGCGGCATCCCGAGCCACGCGGCGGCGCCCACGCCGGGGTCGATCCACGAGGGCGGCGAGCTCGGCTACGCCCTGGTGCACGCCTTTGGCGCCGCCTTCGACAATCCCGGGCTGATCGTCGCCTGCGTCGTCGGGGACGGGGAGGCCGAGACCGGCCCGCTCGCCGCCTCCTGGCATTCCAACAAATTCCTCAATCCCCGGACGGATGGCGCGGTGCTGCCCATCCTTCATCTCAATGGCTACAAGATCGCCAACCCGACGATCCTCGGCCGCATGGAGGACGACGAAATCGCGGCCCTGTTCACGGGGCTCGGCTACGAGCCGATCTTCGTCGAGGGCGACGAGCCGCTGCCGATGCATCACCTGATGGCGGTCGCCCTCGACCGAGCGTTCGACGCGATTGCGGCGATCCAGGCGAGGGCGCGGGCGGCCGGCGCCGTGGCAGAACGGCCCCGCTGGCCGATGATCATCCTCCGGAGTCCCAAGGGCTGGACCGGGCCCAAGCAGGTCGACGGCAAAAAGGTCGAGGGATTCTGGCGCGCTCACCAGGTGCCGGTCGACAATGTGCGCAGCAACCCGGCGCACCTTGCGATCCTCGAGGCGTGGATGCGCAGCTACGAGCCGGAAAAGCTGTTCGATGCGAGCGGCCGGCTCGTGCCGGAACTGCGGGTGCTCGCGCCCACGGGCACCCGCCGCATGGGGGCCAACCCGCACGCCAATGGGGGCCTCCTCCGTCGCGCGCTCAAGCTGCCGGATTTCCGGGCCCACGCCGTCAAGGTCGATTCTCCCGGGGGCACCTCGGCGGAATCGACGCGCGTGATGGGGACGTTCCTGCGCGACGTGATCCGGGCCAATGCCGATGCCCGCAATTTCCGCCTGATGGGGCCCGACGAGACCACGTCAAACCGGCTCGACGCGGTATTCGAGGCGACCGACCGGGTCTGGATGGAAGAGATCGAGCCCTATGACGTGAGCCTCGCCCCCAAGGGCCGGGTGATGGAGGTGCTCAGCGAGCACCTCTGCCAGGGCTGGCTCGAGGGCTACCTCCTCACCGGCCGGCACGGCCTCTTCAACTGCTACGAGGCGTTCGTCCACATCGTCGATTCGATGTTCAACCAGCACGCCAAATGGCTCAAGGAAGCGCGCGAACTCGCCTGGCGGCGGCCCATCTCATCGCTGAACTATCTTCTCAGCTCGCATGTCTGGCGGCAGGACCACAACGGCTTCTCGCACCAGGATCCCGGCTTCGTCGACCTCGTCGCCAACAAGAAGGCGGATATCGTGCGCATCTACATGCCGCCCGACGCCAACACGCTGCTCTGGACCACCGACCACGTGCTGCGGACCTGGGACCGCATCAACGTGATCGTCGCGGGCAAGCAGCCGGAGCCGCAATGGCTGACGATGGAGGAGGCGATCCCGCACTGCGAGTACGGGCTCGGGGTGTGGGAGTGGGCCTGCCACGGGCCGCGTGATGCCGAACCGGACGTGGTCATGGCCGCGGCCGGCGACGTGCCAACGATGGAGACGCTCGCCGCGATCGACCTCTTGCACCAAGCGCTGCCGCAGCTCACCATCCGCATGGTCAACGTCGTCGACCTGATGACGCTGATGCCGCAGACGCTGCATCCCCACGGCATCAGCGACGCCGATTTCGATAGCCTCTTCACGCGCGACCGGCCCGTGATCTTCGCCTATCACGGCTATCCCTACATGATCCACCGGCTGACCTATAAGCGGGCCAACCACGACAATATCCACGTGCACGGCTTCATGGAGGAGGGGACGACGACCACCCCCTTCGACATGGTGGTGCTGAACGAACTCGACCGCTATCACCTCGCCATGGCGGTGATCGATCATCTGCCGGGGCTCGGCGGCCGTGCCGCCGAGGTCAAGCAGCATTTTCACCACCAGCTCAACGCGCACCACGCCTATGTCCGCGAACACGGCGAGGACATGCCGGAAATCCGCAACTGGACGTGGCCGACGCGCGGTCCCTCGCCGACGGACGCCCCGGAATGAGCGCGGCCCGTCGCCGCGAAGAAGGAGCGATCGTTTCGCTCAATGCCGGCTCATCGAGCATCAAGTACGCGATCTACGCGACCGATCCGGCGCTGCGGCTGGTGAGCCGGGGCGAGGTCGAGCACGCCGATGCCGAGGGCGCCGACGCGCTCCTCGCCACAGTCGAGGGCAAGCTCGGCGGGCTGGCGCTCAGGGCGGTGGGCCACCGGATCGTCCACGGCGGGGCGCAGTTTGCGGCGCCGGTTGCGATCACGCCCGAGGTGCTGGCCGCCCTCGAGGCGCTGACGCCGCTCGCCCCGCTGCACCAGCCGCTGGGACTGAGGCCCGTCGAGGCGCTGGCGCGCGCCCGCCCGCAACTGCTGCAGGTCGCCTGCTTCGACACCGCCTTTCATCACGGGCTGCAACCGCCGGTCAGCCGCTATGCCATTCCGCGCGCCTACGAGGCGAAGGGCATCCGGCGCTACGGCTTTCACGGCCTTTCCTACGAGCACATCGCCCGGCGGCTGGGCGAGATCTCGCCCCACCTTCTGGCGCGAAAGGCCGTCGTCGCGCATCTCGGCAGCGGCGCAAGCCTCTGCGCCATGCAGGACGGGATCAGCGTCGACACCACGATGGGCTTTTCCGCCCTCGACGGGCTGGTGATGGCGACGCGCCCGGGTGCGATCGACCCCGGCATCCTGCTCTATCTGCTCGAGGAAGAGGGGATGTCTCCAAAGGCGCTCGAAGAGATGCTCTACCACCGCTCGGGCCTGCTCGGCGTTT
>DASZTU010000245.1:0-5933 GCA_035547975.1 Devosiaceae bacterium
CGGGTCAAGCCCGGGGATGACGATGTGGAAAGGGAGCGGCCTCGATCCGGTACGCCTTGTTTCCATCAACGCCCCCCGAGCCAGCACGCCGCGCCGTAGCACCGCCTCCCGGCTCCGTCACGCCCGCCCCGATGGCGCGCGAATCCTGTGCCCCTGCGACCCTTCGCCCGTGCCCCTAGAACTTGATCGACATCCGCGCGCTGACGGCGAGGCGGATGCCCTTTTCGGCATCCTCGAGATGGGTGCGCATGGCCTCAGTGGCGCCGCGCGCATTGCCCTCGCGCACGAATTTGAGGATCGCCTGGTGGGCGGCGATCGTGTGCTCGGGCGTATGGCCGCGCAATTCGTGGCCGCGCCGGGTGAGATAAAAACTCTCCTGCAGCGGCGAGGCCATGGCCTCGAAGAGGTAGGTGAGCACGCGGTTGCCGCTCGCCAGCGCCAGCGCCTCGTGAAAACCCACATCCGCGTCGTGGTACCGCCGCTCGGCGGCTTCGCGGTCGTGCTCCGCTTTCATGTCGGCCGCGGCGAGGCGCATCTGCTCGATGGTGTTTTCGATCGCGGCGAGCCCCGCGCGGCTCGCCTTCTTGCTGGCGAGCGCCACCGACTGCAGCTCGAGCGCCACGCGCACCTCGACGAGATCGAACAACCCCTTGGGGTCGTACTGGACGATCGAGGCGAGAAAATCCGAAAACGCCGAGCCGTCGGGCTCGCGCACCACCGCACGGCGCCCGCGCGCGAGCTCGAGCAGGCCCCGCCCGGCCAGCATCTTGACCGCCTCGCGCACGGTGAGGCGGCTCACGTCGTAGCGCTCGGCGAGATCGGCCTCGCTCGGCAGGCTCGCCCCCGGCGCGAGCTCGCCGAGGATCAGCGCCATCAACTCGTCGGCAACGTTGGAAGCCGCGGTGACGGGACCCTCCTCGCGCCGTTCTTCCCCTCCCTCCCTGGTCAAGTCCCCTCCAACTTATCAGATATGTTTGGCGCGCCGCCCGCGCGGGGCGACGGCTTGCCGGCTCTCCCCACGGACACTAGCCTATCGTCGGTGGGCGCCGCAATTAAGGCCAACGACCGGCATACGCCGCCCGAGCGCGGTGCGGGCCGTGTGGGGCCCGGTGTGCGGCAGGTCGTCACGCCGTTTCGACCCTTTACAAGGGTATCTGATTTCCCTAGCGTCACGGCCATGCGCTGGAAGCGCTGAGGGGCGCTCGGCCCCGCTCATGGGAGGAACAGATGGACGGCAAAATCATGCGCCGCGCCCTCGTCGGCGCAGCGGCTTTGACTCTTTCGATCGCGGCAACGGGCGCGGCCCTTGCGACGGATCCGGTGGCCAAGTGGTGCTCGGGCGTCAAGATCGCGGCCTTCCCCGGCGGGCCGCAGGGCGGCGTCTTCGCCAACAACGTCTACAATGGCTATCGCCAGGCCGAACTCGATCTGGGCCCCAAGGTCACCTACTATTTTTCGAACTGGGACCCGAGCCTGATGATCAATCAGCTGCAGCAGGCGATCGCGACCAAGGTCGACGGCATCGCCTTCATGGGCCACCCGGGTGACGCGGCGAGCGATCCGCTCATCGACAAGGCCTATTCGCAGGGCATCATCGTCACCACCGCCAATACCGCCCTTCCCGACGCGCAGAAGAAATACGGCCCCGAGGGCCTCGGCTATGTCGGCGCGCCCAACTACGCGGCCGGTTTTGCCCTGGGCAGCGAGGCGGCCAAGCGCGCCAAGATCGCCTCGGGTGACGACGTGTTCGTCTGGGGCCTCAAGGGCCAGGGCGGCGATCGCGGCCAGCGCACGGTGGGCGTGATCGACGCGCTGACCAAGGCCGGCGCCAATGTCATCTACCAGGAGATCGACGCCGCAACCAACGCCGATCCCAACGCCGGCACGGCGACGTTCGTTGGCGTCATGAAGGCGCATCCCAAGATCAAGCTCGTGGTCACCGACCACGGCGCGCTGACCTCCAACGCCGGCGTCTACGCCAAGGCCGCCTCCCTCAAGCCGGGGCAGGTCTATTTCGCCGGCTTCGACATGTCGCCCAACACCGCCCAGGCGATCGAGTCGGGCTACCAGAACCTCGTCATCGACCAGCAGCCGTACCTGCAGGGCTACCTGCCGATCCTCAACATCTGCCTGACCAAGAAGTACGGCTTCTCCGGTCTCGACATCAACACGGCCGGCGCCTTCGTCGACCAGCAGAACGTCAAGACGGTGGCCCCGCTCGCCGCCAAGGAAATCCGCTAGCCGCCGCCCCATCCGGCGGCGCACAATGGTGGCGGGGCCCCGGCGGCCCCGCCATGCGTAAGGAGAGAAGCGTGGCACAGCAGCTTGCAACGGTTGCCGCCCAGCCGGCCCCCGAACCGGTCCCGGTCATCGAGCTGAGAAACGTCTCGAAGACTTTTGGCGAGGTGCGCTCGCTCTCAGGCATCGATTTCAAGGTCTATCCCGGCGAGATCGTCGGCCTGCTCGGCGACAACGGCGCCGGCAAGTCGACCCTGGTCAAGACCGTCATGGGCTTCCACAAGCCCGATCCCGGCGGTGAAATCTACTTCAAGGGCCGGCGCATCGACGATTGGTCCGTGGCGCGCGCCCGCGGCCTCGGCATCGAGACGGTCTATCAGGAGCGCGCCCTCTGCGAGAAGCAGCCGATCTGGCGCAACATGTTCATGGGCCGGGAGCCGCGCACGCGCTGGGGCCTGCTCGACGTCAAGCGCATGAAGGCGGAATCGGCGCGCCTGATGAGCGAGCACATGGGCTTCACCTCGGCGGCCGTCCACCCCGACAATATCGTCACCACCATGTCGGGCGGCGAAAAGCAGGGCGTCGCCATCACCCGCGCCCTCCACTTCGACGCGCAACTGGTGATCCTCGACGAGCCCACCATGGGCCTCAGCCTCACCGAGACGAAAAAGACGCTCGAGTTCGTCAATTCGATCAAGAAGGCCGGCAAGTCGGCGATCTTCATCGACCACAACATCTTCCACGTCTATCCCGTCGTCGATCGCCTCTATGTGCTCGACCGCGGCAAGGTGGCCGGCGTCTACGACAAGTCCGACATCTCGATGGACGATCTCATCGACCGGCTCTACCGCGTCGCGCGCTCGGGCTCGCTGGAGTAAGCCATGGCCACCGAAACCGCCCACCCCACTCCCGGCATCGGCAAGCCGGCCGGCAATCGCGTGGCGCCGCCCTCGATGCTCCGCCGCTGGGGCAGCCAGCTCGGCATCATCGGCGTCGGCCTCGTGATGTGGCTCGCTTTCGTCATCGCCGCCCCGACCGTCTTCACCAACATCGACATCTACGTCGCCTTCGCCGAAACGACGCCGGTCTTCGGCATCATCGCCCTGGCGTTGACGCTGGTCGTCATCACCGGCGAAATCGACCTTTCCTTCCCCTCCGTCATGGCGCTCGGCACGGCGGTCTTCTGCCTCGGCGTCACGCAATGGGGGCTGCCCTGGTGGCTCGCGCTCGTCGCCGCCTTCGCGACCGGCGCCGTCTGCGGCTGGATCAACGGCGCGCTCGTCGCCCGCCTCAACATTCCCTCGCTCGTCATCACCATCGGCACGCAGTTCCTCTTCCGCGGCCTCGAGCTCGTGCTGATGAACGGCACCGGCGTGCCGCTCACCGCCGACCAGTACCCCGAGCTCCACCACATTTTCCGCGAGCCGCTTTTCGGCGTGCTGCCGATCGAGACGGTCTGGATGGTGGTGCTCGCCGCCCTCACCTGGATGCTGCTCAACCGCACGCGTTTTGGGGCCCACGTCTTTCTCGTCGGCGACAACCAGACGAGCGCCCGCCTGATGGGCGTCAACGTCGTCTCGGTGAAGACGCGTGCCTTCGTGCTGGTCGGCATCCTCGCCGTGTTCGCGGGGCTCATGGTTTCGGTCTACGGCTATTATTTCTGGCCCACGACCGGCGACGGCTATCTCCTGACGGCCATCGCCTCGGTCTTTCTCGGCGGCACGTCGGTCTTCGGCGGCACGGGCTCGATCATCGGCACGTTCGTTGCCTCCTACATCATCGGCGCCATCAACGCCGGCATCGTCTCGGCCGGCATCAACGCCTTCTACACCCAGCTCGCCTTCGGCTTCGTCATCGTCATCTCGGTCGTGCTGCAGACGATCATCGAGCGCCGCATCCGCCGCCAGTCGATCACCGGGCGGTAGGGGCCGACAAGAGGACCTCACCCTGAAGGACCTCCCCCTGAGCCTGTCGAAGGGCGAGGTCGGCTCCCCTCATGGTTCGCCATCATGAGGGGATTTGGTTGCCCCCCTCATGGTGAGGTGCGAGCGCAGCGAGCCTCGAACCATGAGTCCCCAACCGCAGCGCCGTCTCCCTCCCCCCTGCGGGGAAGGGTCAGGGGCGGGGGTGGACGCGAGCACTGAGTGTGATGACGACCCCCACCCGGCCGCCGCCACCCTCCCCGCAAGGGGGAGGGGTCAGGGGTGGGGGTAGACGCGAGCACCGCCCTCTCCCCCATCCCCAACCCTCATGGTGAGCTTGTCGGGACGGGCCCTCGCCCTTCGACAGGTTCAGGGTGAGGGCCTTGGGGGTATTCGGGGGTGGGGCCTCTTGGGTGAAGTCCTTCCTCCCCCCTCATGGTGAGGTGCGAGCGCAGCGAGCCTCGAACCATGAGGCCCCAACCGCAGCGCCTTCTCCATCCACAGGGTGTGCACCGAGCCGGCATCCCCCGATCGTTCCCACCTGGAAGCGCTTATGATGCCCTGGGCGCACGCGTGATTCGGTTGGTGAGTGTTGCGCCCGGACGGTACGCCCGCGCGCCGACAACGAGTTGGTAACCATAAAGGCGCAGATTTCGAGACAGCGGCTTCCTGTCTCGCGTACCGCCCAACTTTCGAGTGGGTGATCAAATGCCGACTGCCCTCGTCCCCAGCTCGCTCCCGGTGCGCTATTCCAGCTGGGGAGCGGGCAGCCGATCGATGCTCGAGCTCTATACGCTCAGCCACGAAGACCTCTGGGCACTCCGCACCTTCGTCCGGGCCCTGTTCGACACCCCGCGGCGAAGCGACCGGGCGCCCCGCCGCCTGTCGCACGGCCGATACCTGCCCGCGCCCCAAAACGGGGCGGCGGAGCGCCGCCACGGTTTCAGGAGCTATCTCGGCGACCTCGCGGCGGCCGTCGAGGACTGGTTCAGCTCCGGCGTCGAAGTCTCCCCGATCTTCGCCGAGCGCGTGCAGCTGCTGCTGCAGCGCTCCGGCCAGCTGGCGTGGGAGCGGGCGTTCCTCGCGATCTATCTCGACCATTTCGCCGAAAGCCACACCGGCCCGCACAGCGGCCTGATCCGCCGGGCGGCCGAGCTTCGGGCCTTCCCGCTGCGCCGCCATTCCCGCTCCGGGGCGCCGCGAAACCGCCCTAGGCTGCGCGCCCGCGCCTGATCGGGGAACACGAAACAGATCGCAGGCGCCGGCCATGCAAACGAGGCCGTGAGCGGAAGAACTTGCCTCCAGACTAGAATTCGGCTTCTCTGACGAGTTGCTGGTTCTACTTAGCTGATGGAGGATAACGTGAAGTTCTTCTTCTTCGCCGTTTGTCTCGCCATGGCGGTGGCGTGTGCTGATCCGTCCGAGGCCAAGAATCATGGCAGGCTGCCCAACGGCGCCGTGCCCATGACGCCGGCCGAAGTACAGGCCCTGCTTGCAGGAAAAACGATCGACTACAAGGTTGCCCAGTATTACCTGTTGCCCGATGGCACCCTGAAGGGCATCAACCAGGAGCGGAATGCCTTCGCCGACGGCACCTGGCACGTCAAGGGCAACGAATATTGCCTCAACGCGAACTGGCACGGGGCCGATAAGGCCGCCAAGCCCTTCTTCTACTCGCAATGCAAGAAATTCAGCATCTACAACAAGGTCGTCTGGGTGGAGAACAGCAAGGACCAGGATCAGTATCTCGGAGACATCTACAGCGAATTCGTC
>DASZTU010000246.1:0-2577 GCA_035547975.1 Devosiaceae bacterium
TGCTGCATGAGCTTGCGGGTCACGTTGTCGATCGCGGCGATATGGTCCGCATCGACCGCATGCCGGATGCCGAGCCCATAGACGAGGAGGGCGATTCCGAGCAGGGCCGGGGTGGCGTGAAAGGCGATCAGCGCCCAGAGCCAGCCGCCGACATTGAGCAGCGCCAGCACGGCGAAAGTTGCGACGAGCCGCCGGCCCATACCGCGGGATGCTTCGCCGAGGAGTCTTTGGAGGGGTGCGCGCATGAAGGCTGCCTGCTGTGACGGTTCATGTCAGCATGGAAGGCACGGGCAGGCAAATGGGGCGTGCCTGGTCGGCGCAACCCAAGCGCCGGGGCCGTGACCGGAGGTCGCGGCGCCCCTTCGGCCGCATTTCCCCGGTGACATACCGGGCGCCTCTCCGCTATGAGGAGACGAAAGAGGTCACCGGTGTCCACAGCCAAGCACGTCATGACCGACATCGCCCGGGCGCTCGCCGTGCTGGGGATGCTGTTCCTGTGCTTTGCCGGCGGTCCCGCGGCCTCCCCGGGAGCCCTTGCATCTGCCGCACAGGTGGGCCCCACCGCGACCCTGTTCCAGACGTTCTGTGGCGGCCACGACCAGCCGCAGGCCGCCTGCCACGCTCCCAATGCCTGCTGTCGTCCCGACCAGGCGGTCCTGCCGCCGCGCGATATGGCGGGCGAGCCCGCCTACCGGCCGGCGATACGGGTCGGCTTCGCCATCTACACCAAGCTCCGCCGCGACGGCGTGCCGCCGCCGGGCTTTCGGCCACGCGCGCCGCCGCTCCATCTCGTTCACCTCTAGCCGCCGGGGCGCCTTCGCCCCTTATCGCCGCTATCAGCGGCCGCTGCCTTTTGGGCCGGCCGAAACGAGACTGGACATGAAACTCCTTCACCTTGCCGTCGCGGCACTCGCCGTCTTGCCGGTGATTCCGGCGGCGCTGCCGCTCATCCCCGCCGCCCATGCCGCCTCGATGATGTCGATGGCTCCCGCCAAGCCCAAAAACTGGACCGTCGGCGACATCGTCGTCTCGGGCGCCTATGCCCGGGCCACCCTCCCGAACGCGCCGGTCGGCGGCGGCTTCTTCAGCATCACCAACAAGGGCAATGCCGACGACACCCTCATGTCGGCGAGCTCTCCGGCTGCCGGAAGCGTGCAACTGCACGACATGAAGATGGAGGGCGGGGTGATGCGGATGCGGCCGCTCGCGGACGGCATCACGATCCCGGCCGGCAAGACCGTTGCACTTGCGCCGAACGGCCTCCACCTGATGTTCACCCAGCTCAAGCAGCGCTTCGAGAAGGGCAAGAGCGTCGTGGTGACGCTGACCTTCGCCAAGGCCGGCACCCTCACGGTGGAACTGCCGGTGGGGGACGTCGGGGCCAACGCCCCGCCCGGCGCATCCGCCCCGGCCGCGCCCAACGCCATGGGCGGCATGAAGATGTAGGAGGCTCAGATGAACCTTCGCACGTTTCGCATCGTCCTCTGGTCGGCGGTGGTCGTGGTCGCGATCGCCGCGGCCGGGCTTTACATGTTCGTCAAGCCGACGACGGGCGGCTTTGGCGGCGGGCAGTACACGCTCGAAACGGGCGCCGGGCAGCCCTTCACCGCCGCGAGCCTGACCGGCGGCCCGAGCATGCTGTTTTTCGGCTACACGCATTGCCCGGACGTTTGCCCGACGACGCTCTCGGAAATGGCGGCCTGGTACGGGCAGCTCGGCGATGCCGGCAAGCCCCTGCGGGCGTTTTTCGTGACGGTCGATCCGGAGCGCGACACGCCCGCGGTCATCAACGACTATGTGCACGCCGTCTCCGACCGGGTGACGGGCGTAACCGGAACGCCCTCGGAGGTCGGGAAGATGGAGACGGCGTGGGGCGTTTACGCAAAGAAGGTGCCGATGGCCGACGGCGACTATTCGATGGACCACACGGCGACCGTCTACCTCATCGATTCCAGGGGCCAGTTCCAGGGAACGATCGCCTATGACGAGGATTCGGCGACGGCGCTGCAAAAGCTCAAGAACCTCATCGCCAAGGGGTGAGGCGGGGCCGCCCACTTCTTCGCCGCAAAACCCGCGGGGCGAAGCGCCCCGTTCCCCCCATGGAGTGGATGGCGCCTCGGGCGAGGGCCCGCGCGCCCCCTCCCACGGAGTCAAATCATGAAGATGCTTGTTCTGGCCGCGCTTGCGGCTTTCGCCACGACGCCGGCCCTGGCCCACGCTCATCTCGTCACGGAGAACCCCGCCGATGGGGCGGTGGTCAGCCCGGCGCCGGCCGTCCTGACCCTCACCTTCTCGGAAGGCGTGCAGGGCGCCTTCACCGGCGTGGTGATCACCGGACCGGACAAGACCGAGGTCAAGCCCGGCACGCCGAGCCTTGCGGCGGACGGCACGGTCCTGACCGTGCCACTCGATGCCGCGCTTGCCCCGGGCGCCTATACCATTGCGTGGCACGCCGTGGGGTCCGACGGGCACAAGACCACCGGCAGCTACGGCTTTACCGTGAAGTAGGATCCCGGCCGGGGCGGCTCGGCTAGGACGACGTCCTGGAGCGGTCGAGGCTGCGGACCTTGTCCATGA
>DASZTU010000247.1:0-3877 GCA_035547975.1 Devosiaceae bacterium
TATTTCGTCAGGGCGTAGATGGAGGCGAGATCGACCGGCTTCTCCTCGTCGGTGGGGATCGGCCGCAGCGGTTCGCCGCCATCCGTCAGGTCCCACGCGCCCTCCTTGATGCGGGACGGCTGGCGCCGGGCGTTGCCGACGCGGCGACCCGTGGGCGTCTCGTAAAGCCCCTCGCCATAAACGCTCATCGAGGAGGCGACGACGAGGCGGCGCGGCGGCTTCTTGATCATCGCCTCGAGCAGGGTTGCGGTGCCGACATCGTTGACGTCGACATAGCGCGTGATCTCGTACATGGACTGGCCGACGCCAACCTCGGCCGCGAGGTGGAAAACGCCTTCGACCCCCTGCAGCGCCTCGCGCACGGCGTCGGCGTCACGGACATCGGCGCGGATGAACTCGGCGCCCGCTATCTCGCGGGGCGGCTCGGCGCCGTGCACCTGCTCGATGAGCGCGTCGAGAACACGTACGCGATAACCTTCCTGAAGCAATTCCTTGACGAGGCAGCGGCCGATGAAGCCGCACCCGCCGGTGACCAAAACCCGATCCATACAAGTGCCCTTGTGACGCCTGGTGTCGGTCGAGGAACTTACCTTTCCGCGATAGGTTCCCTGTCCCGGGCCTCGCGCGGGCGCGCGCGTTCCGTGCCAAATGGCGACAGGCAACACCATGAAAAGAATAGATAATTTCGCCCCGCATCAGGGAACCGGCGGAGCGCAGGTAAGTTCTCGGGTCTGAGACAGGAACCCTGAGGCACCCATGAACATCGCCATGATCGGCGCCGGCTATGTCGGCTTGACCACCGCCGCCTGCCTTGCCGAGCTGGGCCAGAGCATCGTCTGTGCCGATGTCGATGCGGCGAAGATCGCCCAGCTCAAGCGGGGCGAAATTCCGATCCACGAAGCGGGCCTCGACGCCCTGGTCGCGCGAAATGTCGCGGCGGGGCGGCTGTCCTTCTCGGCCGATCCGGCGCAAGCCTCCTCGCGCGCCGAGGTGGTATTTCTCGCGGTGGGGACTCCCCAAGGCGCCGACGGGCACCTCAACCTCACTCATCTCGAGCGGGCCGCGCGGGACATCGCCACATCCCTGCGCCCCAAGAGCGTGGTCGTCGTGAAGTCGACCGTTCCGGCGACCACCAACAGGCGGCTGCGCGAGATCATCGCGGAAAAGCGCGGCAATCTCGATTTCGCCGTGGCCTCGAACCCCGAATTCCTGCGGGAGGGAACGGCGGTCCGCGATTTCATGCACCCCGACCGGGTGGTTATCGGCACCGACGACAGCTGGGCCTGTGCCACGCTGAAGCAGATCTACGCGCCGCTCGAGCGGCAGGGGGTGCCCGTGCTCTGCACGACCCCCACCAATGCCGAACTGATCAAATACGCCGCCAACAGTTTCCTCGCGCTCAAGATCGGCTTCATCAACGACGTGGCCAACCTCTGCCAGGCGGTCGGCGCCGATGTCTCGACGGTGGCCCGGGGGATCGGCCTCGACAGCCGCATAGGCGAGGCCTTCCTCAAGCCGGGACCGGGCTTTGGCGGCTCTTGCTTTCCCAAGGATACGCGGGGTTTTGCGGCAATCGGCCGCGAGTTCAACGCCCCCCAACCCATCGTCGAGGCCCTGATCGAGGGCAATGCGCGGCATCGGCAGAACATGGCGCGAAAGGTGCTCAAGGAGTTGCAGCGCTGCGGGGGACGATGCGTCGCCGTGCTGGGGTTGAGCTTCAAGGCGGGCACCGCCGACCTCAGGGAAGCGGCGAGCCTCACCCTCTTGCCCGCGCTGCTGCGCGCCGGGGCCAATGTGCGGGTCAGTGATCCCCTGGTAGGCCCCGAAATCCTCGAGCTTTTTCCGCAGGTCGATCCCTATGACTGGCCCTATGCGGCGGCGAGCGCGGCCGACGTGGTGGTGATCCTCAACGAGGATTACGGCGACCTCGATCTGCTTCGGCTGCGCCGCGCCATGGCCGGCAACACGCTCATCGATTTCCGCAACCTCTACGAGCCGCAGGCCGTTGCCGAGCAGGGCCTGCGCTATGTCAGCCTCGGCCGGCCGACAGCCGACCGGACCCAGGAGCAGCCCCGCAGCGTTTCCGATCGTGGTTCCGCGAACGGCGTCAGCCGGGCGGGCCTCATCGCCACGCATCAGCCAGAGGAGCAGCAGATATGAGCACCTCCCTTTCCGCTACGACAACGACCGATCACGATGTCATACGCAAATGGGTGGAGGCGCGCGGTGGCCACCCCGCCCGCGTCAAGGGCCGTGGCCCGGGCGGCATCCTGCGCATCGACTTCGGCGAGCCCGAGGAGAGTCTCGAGGAAATCTCCTGGGACGAGTTCTTCAAGGTGTTCGACGACAACGATCTTGCTTTCCTGCACCAGGACAAGACCCACGACGGCAAGACCAGCCGGTTCAGCAAGTTCGTCGAGCGCCAGTAAGCCAGGCGCCCGCACGTGAGCCCGCGGCCCCGCCGCGGGCGCCTCCCCCTCCCCGGCACCAGCGCGTCCCCGGCCATGAACCTTGCCGCCCTGCTGCTGGGACCCGCCATCCGCAACCGCGACGCCGACAAACGCCGCATCGGCTGGTTCGAGGCCGTGCCGGCGATGGGGCTCGACGCCCTCGGTTCCTCCTCCTATGGACCGGAGGCGGCGCTGACGATCCTTGCGCCGCTCGGTCTTGCGGGCAGCGTGGCGCTGGGGCCGATTACGGCCGCAATCGTCGCCCTTCTCGCGGTGCTCTATCTCTCCTACCGGCAGACCATCGTCGCCTACCCGGTCAGCGCCGGGGGGTACGTCGTCGCGCGCGACAATCTCGGGGAATATCCCTCGCTGCTCGCGGCCGCCGGGCTCCTCCTCGATTACGTGCTCAATGTCGCCGTCGGCATTTCGGCCGGGGTCGGGGCGCTGATCTCGACGGTGCCGTCGCTGCACCCGTTCGCGCTGCCGCTCTGCTTCGGCATCCTGCTGGTGATCGTCGTCGCAAACCTCCGCGGCACGGGCGAGGCGGGGTGGCTTTTCGCGCTTCCCGCCTACCTCTTCATCCTCTCCTTCATCGGGATCATGGCGTTCGGGGTGTTCGAGGCGGTGGCCGGCGGTTGGCACCTCGCCCCCGCGGTGCCGCCCCCGGCCCCGGCGCCTTCGACGGCGGCCGTCAGCCTCTGGCTCCTCGTGCGCGCGTTTGCCTCGGGCTGTACCGCCATGACGGGCGTCGAAGCCGTATCGAACGGGGTCGGCGCTTTTCGCGAACCGGTCGTCCCCAATGCGCACCGCACGCTCACGATCATCGTCTGCGTGCTGGCCCTGCTTCTCGTCGGCGTTGCCATCCTCGCCCCGATGCTCGGTATCGGCGCCATGGACGAGCGTCAGCCCGGTTATCGGAGCGTGATGTCGCAGCTGGCGGCGGCGATCGTCGGCCAGGGGCCGCTCTACTACGTCGCGATGGCGAGCCTTCTGGCGGTGCTCTGCCTTTCCGCCAATACCAGCTTCGTCGCCTTCCCGCGCCTTTGCCGGCTGGTCGCCGCGGACGGGTACCTGCCCAAATCGTTCGCGATCGCCGGCCGGCGGCTCGTCTTCACCAGCGGCATCATCTTCCTCGCGATCGCCGCCGGCGCGCTGATCTTCGCATTCGGCGGGCTCACCGATCCCCTCATTCCGCTCTTCGCCATCGGCGCGTTCTCGACCTTCACCCTGTCCCAGGCGGGAATGGTGGCCCATTGGCGCCGCAAGCACGGCACCCGATGGCAGCTCGGAATCAACCTCTTCGGCGCCGTCGTCACCGGCGCGACGCTGATCGTGATCCTCGTTGCGAAGTTCACCGAAGGGGCGTGGCTCACGGTGATTGCCATTCCCCTCGTCATCGTGCTGCTGAAATCGATCCACCGCTACTA
>DASZTU010000248.1:0-7065 GCA_035547975.1 Devosiaceae bacterium
TTTCCGGCCGAGAGCCTCGTCTACATCCCGAATTTCGTGAGCGTGCCCGAGGCGCCGCCCGGCATCGAGGAGGGCGATTATTTTCTCTTCGCCGGCCGTCTCGCGCCGGAAAAGGGCATCGCAACGCTGATCCGCGCGGCCGGCAGGTCGGGCCAGAAACTCGTCATCGCCGGGACCGGCGAGGAGGAGCAGGCCTTGCGCCGCCTGGCCGAGGCGGAGGGCGCGGCGGTGCAGTTTGCCGGCTACCTCTCGGGCGAGCCGCTGACACGCCTCATGGCGGCGGCGAAGGCGCTCGTCCTCCCCTCCGAGTGGTACGAGAATGCGCCGGTCAGCGTGCTCGAAGCCTATGGCCTCGGCCGGCCGGTGATCGGTACCTCAATCGGCGGCATCCCCGAGCTGATCCGCCCCGGCGAGACCGGTCTCGTCGCCGGCCCGAGTGATCCCGACGACCTTGCCCGGGCCCTCGCGGAAATGGCGGCGCTGACGCCCGATCAACGCGCGACGATGGGGGCTGCCGGCCGGGACTGGGTGCGCCGCGACTTCTCCCCCGATCTCCACCGGGAGCGGCTCCTCGATCTCTACCAGAGCCTCGGGGTCATGGCGTGAGCGCTCGCCGCCCGAAAATCGTGCTGCTCGGCTTCCGCGGCTTCCCCAACGTGCAGGGCGGCGTCGAAAAGCACGTCGAGTCGCTGGCCCCGCTCCTCCTCGAGCGCGGCTTCGAGGTCGAGGCCATCGGCCGCCGGCCGTACCTGCCCGATCCCGTGACGCCCTACCGCGGGGTGCGCATCATTCCGGTGTGGACGCATCGGCAGAAGAGTCTCGAGGCGATCCTCCACACCTTCCTCGGCGTCTTCGTCGCGCGCTGGCGCGGCGCCGACCTGCTCCACATCCACGCCATCGGTCCCGCCCTGATGACCCCGCTGGCCCGGCTTCTCGGCTTGCGCGTCGTCGTCACCCACCACGGCTACGACTACGACCGCGGCAAATGGAACCGCTTCGCCAAGGCCGTGCTGCGGGCGGGCGAGTCCGCCGGCATGCGCTTCGCAAACGGCCGCATCGCCGTGTCGCGAGATGTCGCCCGGGCCATGGCCGAACGCCACGGCGTGCCGGTACGCTTCGTCCCCAACGGTGTCGATGTGCGCCAAAAGCCCGCTACGAAGACCGCGCTCGAGCGCTTCGGTCTTTCGGCCGGGGGCTACATTCTCACCGTTGGCCGGCTGGTCCCGGAAAAGCGGCAACTCGACCTCATCGCGGCCTTCGCCCGCCTAGGGCGGCCCGATGTGAAGCTCGTGATCGTCGGCTCGTCCGACCACCCGGACGACTATGTGCGGCAGGTCGAGGCATCGGCGGCAGCCGTTCCCGGCGTGGTGATGGCGGGCTTCCAGACCGGGACGGCGCTCGGCGAGCTTTTCGCGCACGCAAGGCTCTTCGTCCTCCCCTCGAGTCACGAGGGGATGCCCATCGCCCTGCTCGAAGCGCTCGGCTACGGCCTGCCCGTCCTGGCGAGCGATATCGTCGCGAACCGCGAGGTCGGCCTTGCCGGCGAGGATTATTTCCCGCTGGGCGACGTCGCCGCGCTCGCGGATGGCTTGCGCCGCAAGCTGGCGGAGCCGCCCGACCCCACTGAAGCGGCCGCTCGCATCGCGGCCGTCGGCCGTGACTATGCCTGGGACAGCGTGGCCGACGAGACCGCAGCCCTCTACCGCGAGGTGCTTGCGGGTCGCCGCGAGGCGCCCGCCCCCGAGCAGGTCGGGGCGGCTGACTAGGTGGGGCGTCAGCGCTCGATCAGGAAATAGGTCGTCGGCCCTTCCGGGCTGGCATTGCTGAGCGTCGTCTGGATGGCGCCCGTACCGTGGGCGATGGGAGCATGCACGGCACCGTCGAGCCCGACCGGTGCGATCCTCCACGCGCCCCGGCCGGCAAGGGAAAACGCAACCTCGCCGTGGCGGATCACGACCGGCAGGTGGCCGTAGTCGGCGATCACCGTCTCGCCGGAATCGGCGAAGCGCATCCCGGAGCCGCGCGCATCGGTCGCAAAGACGACGAGCAGCCGCCGGCTCTCGGTAACGGGCGCGCCATCGAGGGAGGAGACCGCGAACAGCGCCGGCCCCGTGCTCGATCTGATCGTGAGCGGCCCGAGCGCGACCGGCTGGTGGATGGCGGCAAAGGCCGCCCCAACGGTCAGGGGCGTGACGACGCGCATTTGCAGGGTAGCCTGGTCGAGCCGGATTTCGCCGGTCGCACTGGTGTAGCTGCCGCGGGCCGATGCCGTGCCACTGTCCGGCGGCATGAGCCCTGCCGCCTCGAGACGGCCCAGCACGTCGCCGAAGCTCGTGGCGGTGCGCGGCTGCGGCACCGAGACGGAATCGCCGATTTCGTGAGCCGCCTCGAGCCCGATCTTTCCCACGAGCGCGAGCGTGGTGAGGTCCTTCGGCTCGCGGGCCTCGAGATTGTCGCCGAGGTCCGCGGGGCCGGTGACGGCGAACGGCACCTCGACTTTGGCCTCGGCCACGTCGCCGCGCCGGAACAGCAGCGCCGCGAGCGTTTCGCCCGCCCGCGCGACCGGGTCGAGCGCGGTGATATAGGGCAGGATCGTCTGCTTTTGCGGAAACGGCTCGCCGTAGCGGAGCGCAATGGGCCCCGAAGCGTGCCGGCAGATCCCGTCCCAGCCCTGCAGCGCCGCATAGGCCGGCATCATCAGCCCGGCTTCGTAGCGATAGCGGTTCCAGTAGAGCTGGTCCCATTCGGTGAGGAGGAACGGCTTTCCGAGCCAACGGCTCGCCGCGGCCTCGCGCACATAGCCGGCGCCGTCGGCGATCGCGCTCTTCTGCTCGAGACTCGCCCCCGGATCGAAGGACGGGACGAAGCCCTGATAGGTGTTCATCGTCACCACATCGAGACTCGCCCGGGTGAGTCCCGTCTGGATCGTCGCGAAATTGTTGTAGTCCGAAATGAGGCCGCGATAGCCCATGCCGCGGAGCACCGCCGAAAGGCGCGCGGCCGTCCGCTGCTCGATGTCGACGACGAAGGCCTCGAAGTCGCGCATGCGCGGGCCCTGCTCGTAGCGCGTGGGGGGCAACTGCAGGTTGCCCGCCTCGATCGACTGCCCCGCGGGGACGCGCCCCCAGGCGCCTCTGAGCGCCTCGGTCGTGCCGTAGCGCGCCTTGAGCCAGGCGTTGAACGGCACCGTGAGCCGCCGATCGTCGGGCGGCCGTCCGGCCTTATCGTAGAGCCAGGTGTCAAACTCGATGCCGTTCTCGTTGGCGAGGACGATGAGCGCCAGCGCCGGATCGGCGAGGGGGGCAAGGCCGGTATAGGGATTGACCGTTCCGAGCAGCTTTTGCTGCAGTTGCGTCCAGTGCGCGACCGCCTTCTCGTCGACATAGAGGTCGGTCTTCATCGTGCCGTTCATGTCCCAGCGGTCGTCGAAACCGCCGTAGGCGGCGCGCGTCGACGTCACCCCGTCCATGATCCAGGAGATGCCGTTGCGCTTGAGCGCCGCCATCAAATAGCGGAAGCGGTCAAGCGTTACGGGATCGAAGTCGAAGTCCTTGGCGCGCCCGAACATCAGGTTGGCGTCGACGAAGTGGAAGCGCGCGATGTTGTAGCCGTGCATGGCGAGCTGGCGCGCATAGAGGTCGGCCTCGGCGTGATCGGGGAAGCCGCCCGAATCCGGGCTCCAGGCGAGCGAGGCGCAGAGCAGGCGCGCCGGCTCGTCCGGCGCCGCGCTATAGGCGAGGTGTCCGCCGGCCCCGATGGTGAGGAAGTTGCCGGGCCCGATCACGGGGTTGGGCAAGAGGCTCGAAAAATCGAGCGGGCTCCCGGGTTGCACGACGAGCGAGGTTTCCCTGACCGGCAGCCAGGCGTCGGCGGCGCCCACCCGGGCCGTCGGCAGGAGCGCCATAAGCAGCAGGATCGCACCCCCGACCAGCGGGGGGACGAGCGCGTTCCGGCCGGGGCGTAGCCTCATGGCTCGGCGGGCTGGGCGGCCCGTCCGGCCGCGCGCGCGGCCGCCCCTTCGATGAGGCGGCTCTCGATCCATGCCGAGGGGGCTTGCCGCGGGCGGAAGAACCCGACCGGCAGGGCGGCCGCGTGGAAGTGCCAGGCCACGACCGCGTAAAGCCCGAGCGAGAGGCTCTTGCGGCGCCATGACATGAGGGCGACGAGGCCCGCGACCGAGAGCAGGTCGAGGGCGAGCGCCAGCGGCTTGTCGGGCAAGGCGACGACGAGCACCAGCATCGCGAGCCACCAGAGATAGACGGCAGCCCAGAGCTTGATGTCCGGCAGTTCTCGAACGAGGCGCCGCCAGTACGGCTTGCCCATCGCCGCCCGCAGCAGCTCGCCCATGCCGAAGATGTAGCCGCTCCGCCAGCGCCGGAGCAGCAGCCGGTAGGAATTCACCGTGTGGCCATAGTGGGAAACGAACCGGCGGTCGAGGCGAAACAGCGTCCAGCCGTGCGCCCTGAGCCGCACGCCGAGGTCGAATTCCTCGAAGCTGTGGAGGTTGCGATCGGAGAAGTAGCCGACGTCTTCGAGCGCCGCCCGGCGGTAGAGCCCGCCGCCGTTCATGCGGTCGATCTCGCCGGTCCGCTTCTCGGGCGAGTAGCGCGCCACTCGGCTGATGAATTCGAGGTTCCTGACCTCCTCCTCCGCCACATGGCCGGTGACGCCGGCGCAGCGCGGGTTGGCGGCGAGATGGGCGGCCGCCGCGGCGAGAAAATCGGCATCGAGCAGCATGTCGCCGTCGATGAGGCAGACCAGTTCCTGCCGCGCATACTGGAAGCCGAGCTGCGGGCCGATGCCGCAGCTGGCACGGGCCGGCGGCACGATCTGCGCGATCCGGACCGGATAGCGCCGGGCGATCTCCACCGTGCGGTCGCTCGAGCCGCTGTCGGCGACGATCACCTCGCCCTCGCCGGGCAGCGCCGCGAGCGCGCTTTCGATCGCCGCGGCGATGCGCGCCTCCTCGTTGAGGGTCTTGATGATGATCGAGATGCCCATGGTCTGCCGGAGTCGTGCAAATGCTCGCCGGCAAGATAGGGGGAGGGCCGCCCCGCCCAAACGTTACTCTTACCGAAAGGTTAACGCGGGGCGCCGCCGCGCGGCGCCCGCCTGGGGCCTCCGAACGGGGATTGTACCTTGCGCGCCCCGCGATATGGTCGAACCCCGCAAACCAGGGAGGTTGATGATGCGCCTGCTCACCGCCGTGCTTGCTTTCGCCGCGCTCGCGATTCCGGCACACGCCGCAACCGTGGGCGTCGAGCAGGGCAACATCATCGTCGACGGCCAGCCGGTGACGAGCGGCGGCAACGACAGCGATCCCTTGCTCTCGCCCGACGGCAAGTTCGTCGTCTTCGTGCGGCTCGGCGCCGATTCCGACGCCATGGCGAAGTGCTCGAGCGACGGCGCCCTGCCGGTCCGCGGCGTGGCGCTCTACCGCGTCGGCATCGACGGCAAGGGGCTCGCCAAGCTCCTCGATGCGCACGGCAGCGACAAGCCCGAAACGAGCCTGTGCGAATTCGATTCCATGGCCTTCGATTCGAGCGGGCGGTATCTCTATTTCGATACCCCCGCCTGGGCCACGTCCTCCGCCGTGCACGTCCTCGATCTCAAGGCGAAGCGCGAGCGGTTCTTTGTCGCGGGCGGGCTCGAGCGCGTCCTCGCCGGCTGCGGCGACAAGAAATACCGTGACCACGTCATCGTCACGCAGCACCGCTACTTCGTCTTCGGCGGCAGCTATGACTGGGCCTATCTCTTCAGCCCCGCGGGCAAGGAACTGGGCGCGGTCACCGACGACGCCCGAAACCTCGCGGTGGTCGACGAGGCCTGCGCCGCCGCGGCGGCGCAGTGACCAACCCCGGGCTCTTCATCCTCGCGGTGCTGGCGGTCCTCGCAACCCCGGGGCCAACCAACACGCTCCTCGCGAGCGCCGCGGCGGTCTCGGGCATCCGCGCCTCGCTGATGCTGCTCATGGCCGAGCTCACCGGCTATCTCACGACGGTGCTGCTGGTCGGCTTGCTGCTGCGGCCACTCCTCGAGGCGTTTCCCCGGGCGGCGGCCGTGCTCAAGGTCGCGGTCGCCCTCTACCTCGCCTACATGGCGTTCCGGCTCTGGCGGCGGTCCGGCGATCTCGGCGCGGAGCGAGGCGTCATCGGCTTCCGGGCGGTGTTCCTCGCAACGATGCTCAACCCGAAAGGGCTGATCTTCGCCCTCGCCATCATCCCGTTCGGCAGCCCGGCGGTTGCGCTTTACCTCCTGGCCTTCGCCGCTGCGGTCCCTGCCATGGGGCTGCTCTGGCTGGCCGGTGGCCGGCTCGTCGGCGCAGCAGTCGGCGAGAAGCGGCGGCTTGTGCCGCGGGCGGCGTCCGTCGCGCTCGTCGGTTTTGCCGGGCTCATCGCCGCCTCGGCCTTTGGCTAGCCCCGACCGTCGTCGTTGCTGGCGTTGAGCTCGGCGGGCGTCTTCCCCTCGTCTACCCGGGCATAGACACCCTTGGGGCTCGAGCCGGGGCCGAGGCTCTCGGGCGGGGTCGCGACGGTATTGGCTTCGAGCGTGTCGGCGCCGAGCGCCTCGTCGATCGCCGTCGCGAGCCCGAGCGGATTGACCACTCCCCCCTGTGCCTTGAGCTCCGTGTTGATGGCATCGAGGATACGCTGCTTGCGCTCTTCGCTCATGACGCTTCCGTCCTTGTTGGTTTGCTGGAGGGTCGAGAGGGGTGATCTATGGCTTTTCGCCCTCGGCGACCTTTTTGAGCCCGTCGAGTACCGGTTGCCAGTTCTTCTTCGCCTGCTCGGGAGAGAGGCCGGTGAGGTTCTCCTGCGTCAATGTCACCAGCGTGCCGCCAAGCTGTGGTTCGAGTTCGTAGGAGACCGTGTGGTAGCTCCCCGGCGCGTCCGGCAGGCCCGAGAGTGGCGACCAGTGCGTCACGACGAGGCGCCGCTCGGGCGCCATGTCGACGATCGTGCCCTTGTCCTCATAGGTGCGGCCATGCACCTCGCCGCGCCAGAGGATTGGGTGGCCGACTTTCCAGTCGGTCACGAGCGTTGCGCCCATCATGTAGCGCTTGAC
>DASZTU010000249.1:0-7611 GCA_035547975.1 Devosiaceae bacterium
AAGCAGTTGGTAGGCTTCCCGGATCAATCGATTCAGGCCGGGCTCGGTGAGGCCGAGGGCCGCGAGATATTCCCTCTGCTCCTCGTCGGGGAGCTGGGCGAGCTGGCTCTCGATCTCGGCGGAGATCACGATGACGGCCGCATTGTGCTGCAGCGCGTAGTCCTCGACCCGCTGGCTCATCTCGTTGCCGGTCGCGGCAGAGGCCTCGTCGACGTTGGTGACATAGAGGGCGGGCTTGCTCGTGAGGAGCTGCAGCTCGCGGAACGGCTTTTCCTCCTCGGCGCTGCGCTCGACCAGTCGCGCCGACTTGCCGTCGCGCAGTAGCGCCAGGGCGCGGTCGATGAGGTCGAGGGTGAGCTTGGCGTCCTTGTCGCCCTGCTTGGCCTTCTTCTCGACGCCGGTGCGCCGCTTCTCGAGGCTTTCGAGATCGGCGAGCATCAGTTCGGTCTCGACCACCTCGGCATCGGCGATGGGATCGACCCTGTTGGCAACGTGGATGATGTTGTTGTCCTCGAAGCACCGCAGCACGTAAGCGATCGCGTCGCACTCGCGGATGTTGGCGAGGAACTGGTTGCCGAGCCCTTCGCCCTTGCTCGCGCCCTTCACCAGGCCGGCGATGTCGACGAAGCTCATGCGGGCCGGGATAATCTGTGCCGATTTGGCGATCGCGGCGAGCTTTTCGAGGCGCGCGTCGGGAACGGCCACTTCGCCGATATTGGGCTCGATGGTGCAGAACGGGAAATTGGCGGCCTGGGCGGCCGCGGTGCGCGTCAGCGCGTTGAAGAGCGTCGATTTTCCCACATTGGGCAGGCCGACGATGCCCATCTTGAACGCCATCTGGTCACACTCTCCGATGTGGGGGATTTTCGCAGCACCAGATGGGTCGGAATGCCGCGCGTGTCAATGCGTCGGCGTTCGCGCAATCAACCTCCAGGGCGGGCATTGCGGCCCTTGGCCACAGCGCTCGCATGACGAAGGAGCAATATGCTGCAGTGTCGCTCAACGACAGTTCTCTGAGGGTTTTGAAATGACCGATTCGAATGTTTCGCGCCGCGACAGCTTGCGCAACCTCGCCGCCCTGGGCATGGCCGGCGCCGCCGTGGCGCTTGGTGGGACCGCGCTTTCCGCCACATCCGCCGAGGCGGCGCAGCCGCTGATGGCCAACGCGCTCCGCGATCTGCAGGCCGCCCGCGGCTTGCTGCAACATGCCCTCGCCGACAAGGGCGGGCATCGCGTCAAGGCGATCGCGCTCGTTGACGAGGCAATTGCCGAAGTAAAGGCGGGGATGGCCGCCGGGGCGATGTAGCCTCGGGATTCGGGCCGGCGCCCGGGCGCCGGCCTGCTATTGCTTGCCGAAGAGCTTCTTGAGCATGTCGGCCATCGGGCCGGTTTCCGGCACCTTGGCGGCGGGCGCTTTCGGCCGCGCCGCGCGGATGTGACTCTGACCTTTCGCTGGCGCCTTCGGTCGTGTGGGGTCGGGCGTGTCAGGGCGTTCGGGACGCGCCGCTGCGTCACCGCCGATCGCAATGGCCAGCTTGTTCATAAAAGTGTTTTCGTCGCCCTTGAGCAACAGGCCGGTGTTGTCGGCGATCGCGTCGAGCAGGGGCCCCAGCCACTCCTGGTCGGCCTTTGAAAAATCGCCGAGGACGTGCGGCATCACCGCGTCCTTGTGGCCGGGATGACCGACGCCGAGACGGACGCGCCGATAGCCGGCGCCGATCTGGGGGTCGATCGAACGGATGCCGTTGTGCCCTCCCGAGCCGCCGCCACGCTTCACCCGCACCTTGCCGGGAACGAGGTCGATCTCGTCGTAAAAGACGGTGATGTCCTCCGGCGTGAGCTTATAGAAGTTGGCCGCCTGGACGACGCTGTCGCCGGAGGAATTCATGAAGGTCTGCGGCTTGAGCAGGAGGACGCGCTCGCCCTCGATCGTGCCTTCCGACACAAGGCCGGAGAATTTCTGCCGGAACGGCGGCAGGCCATGGCGCCGGGCGATGGCGTCGATCGCCATGAAGCCGATGTTGTGGCGGTTGCGGGCGTATTTGTCGCCGGGATTGCCCAGTCCGACAAGCAGATGCATGGCGCCCCCCATCTAGTAACGGACGCAGGCGATGGCGTCCGGCAAAATCCGGAGGGGTGGCGGCCCCTCCCTCCGGACGTTGGTGGCCAAAACTCCCGTTGCGCCATGGCGGACGGGAGCCTTGCCCTTTGGCTCTTCGCGCAATCGAGGTGCGGAAGCGTCCCGGCTTCCGCCCGAACGCGCGCTATTCCTTCTTGGCTTCGGGTGCCGCCGCCTCGGCGGCCGGTGTCGCCTCAGCTTCCTCGGCGCGCAGGCCCGACGGAGCAACGATCGTGGCGATGGTGAAATCGCGATCGACGGTCGGGGTCACGCCCTCGGGGAGGGCCACCGAGGAAATGTGGATCGAATCGCCGATGTTGCGCCCGGTGAGGTCGACCGTGATGTGGTCCGGGATGGCGTCGGCCGGGCAGGAGAGCTCGACCGTGTGGCGCACGATATTGAGCACGCCGCCGCGCTTGAGGCCGGGCGAGGCCGCCTCATTCTCGAACGCCACGTGCACGTCGACGGTCAGCTTGGTGCCGGCCCCGACACGCAGGAAATCGACGTGGATCGGAAAGTCCTTCACCGGATCGAGCTGGTAGTCGCGCGGGATCACGCTGTGCTTTTCGCCATCGACGTCGAGCGTGATGACGTGCGACAGGAAGCCGCCGGCATAGATGCGCTTCAGGGCATCGGTGTAGTTGATCGAGATGGTCAGGGGGGACTGATTGCCGCCATAAATGACGGCGGGAACCAAACCTTGACGACGCAGCGCCCGAGCGGCCCCCTTGCCCACCCCGGCCCGCGCCTGAGCCTTGAGCTCATACGTGGTAACGGCCATTGGAAACATCCATTGGGTTGGTGCGAGCCATGACATCATAGCTCACGCACCCGTCCTCCAGGGGTGACGGGTGCTTCATGGCGGCGGGCTATAGCCGATAGGGGGCGTTGCGGCAAGGGCAGCGCCCGCTTCAGGACACCGAGCCCGTCATTCTGCAGGCAAAGGCGCTGCCGGGCTGAGGCTGCCTGGCCGGGTCGTGAGACGGTGCGCGAGGAAATCGACGAAGGCCCGCACATGAGGCGCGGTCTTGAGGTCCTCGCGCACGATCAGCCACATCTGGGCGTTGAGCTCGGGAATGGGCGGATAGCAGCGCACCAGTTCGTGCACGAGGTCGCCGATGAGGCAGGGGAGCATGGCGACGCCGAGGTCCGCCTTGATGGTCTCGACCACGTTGCCCAGTGAATTGCAGCGCAGCGGGATGCGGTCGGCGCCGACCATCTGCTCGAACCAGACGGAGGAGGGGAGCTGCGCCATATGGCCCTCGAGCCCCACCAGCGCGTGATGGCGCATCTCTCCGGGGGAAGCCGGGGCGCCGCGACTGCGGGCATAGGCCCGGCTGCAATAGGCGGTCCAGAGACAATCGGGCAGCCGGCGGGCAACTATTCCCGTTCCCGAGGGTGGCATGCCGACGCGCATCGCGACATCGGCCGCGCCCTTGCCGAGGTCGAGCATGGCATCGGCGTTGATCACCTCGATGCGCACCGCCGGATAGAGATTGCGGAAGCCCACCAGCCAGGGCGCGACGAGGTAGCTCGCGATCGTCTCCGGACAGGTGAAGCGCACGAGGCCGGAGGTGACGCGGCGCTGCGCGGCGATGCCGTTGCGGAGGCCCTCGACCTCGCGCTCCATCGCGGCGGCGGATTTGGCGGCTTCCTCACCGGTCGGGGTTGGCAAATAGCCGCTCTGGCGCTTCTGGAAAAGTTCCAGCCCGAGGCCCGCCTCGAGGGCCGCAATGCGCCGCGCCACTGTCGTGGCGTTGACGCCGAGCAGCTCTGCCGCGCCGGAAGCCGTTCCCCTGCGCGCGACCGCAAGCACATATCGAAGGTCGTCCCAGTCGATCGGCCCCATGCTGCAATTGTGCAGGATGAATCTGCAGCTGTCGACATGTTCCCCGGCTATGCCCCCTTGTAGAAAGCGTTGCCGGCCAGCTCGATAGCGGCCGATCAACGCAAGGAGGACGAGATGACGAGACTGTTTATCCGCCATTCGGTGCGCGACTACGACCAGTGGCGCAAGCATTACGAGGCGTTCGGCGACAACCGCGACGTCATGGGGGTGACCGGAGCGGCGGTTTTCCGTTCGCCGAGCGATCCCGGCGACGTGACGGTCTGGCATGACTTCGCGACGCTGGAGAAGGCTCAGGCCTTCGCCGACTCGCCCAAGCTCAAGTCGGCGATGGCCGGTGCCGGCGTGATCTCGACGCCGCAGTTCTGGTACGCAGACCCGGTTTAGGGCTGGCCGGCGGCGAGCGCCGCCCGGCGCTCTTCGAGATAGCGCCGCACGGCGGGGTCAAGGGAGAGGCCGATGGCAACCGTGAATGCCTCCTCCGCCACTTCATGTTGCCCCGCCGCCGCCGCGAGATGGCCCCGCGCGGCCCAGTAGGGCTGGTAGCCCGCCATGCGCCGGTCATCGCCGAGCGGCGCAATCGCGGCAAGGCCCGCCACCGGCCCTTCGACTTCGGCGAGGGCCACGGCGCGGTTGAGCGCCACGACCGGCGAGCCGGTCAGCGCGAGCAACCGGTCATAGAGCTGGAGGATGGCGGGAAAGGTGTCGGCGCCTGTCAGGCGCCGCGCCACATGCGCCGACTGGACCGCCGCTTCGAGCTGGTAGCGGCCGCTCGGTCCATACGCATTGGCGGCGTGCAGGAGCCGTTCGGCGGCGTCTATGCGCCCGAGATCCCAAAGCCGCGTGTCCTGCTCCTCGAGCGGCACGTAGGCGCCGTCCGCGGCGCGCCGGGCGCCGCGCCGGGCCTCGGCGTAAAACATCAGGGCCAGCATGCCCTTCGCTTCCGGTTCGTCCGGCAGCAGGGAGGCAATCAGTTGGCCGAGCCAGATCGCTTCACCGGCAATCGGGGAGGGCGCTTCACCGATCTCGCCCCAGCCCTTGCCATAGGCCGCATAGACCGCGTCGAGGACGGCATCGAGCCGCTCGGGAAGTTCTTCCCTGTCCGGGACGCGGAAGGGGATGCCGGTCTCCTTGATGCGGGCCTTGGCCCGCACCAGGCGCTGCCCCATGGTGGCCGGGGGCACGAGGAAGACGGCCGCGATGTCGATCGCGGTCAGCCCCAGTATGGTTTGCAGGATCAGCGGGGCGCGCAGGCCGCGCTCGATTGCCGGGTGGGCGCAGGCGAACATCAGGGCCAGGCGCCGGTCGGGGATATCGTTGTCGTTGGCGGCGGCTTCGATCTCGTCGCGCATGAGCTGCAGGTGCTCCTCGCCGCCCCGTTGCGTCTTGCGGCGCCGGGCGGCATCGGTCTGGCGTCGCCGGGCGGCAGTCAGCAGCCAGGCATCCGGATTGTGCGGCACGCCCGTCCCCGGCCAGGTGCGCAGGGCCGAGGCGAACGCCTCAGCGAGCGCGTCCTCGGCGCCCGCAATGTCGCGGGTGCGGGCCGAGAGGAAGGCGACGAGGCGGCCGTAGCTCTCGCGCGCCACCCGCTCGGCCGCGCGGCGCGCGTCACCGGCTGCATCCATCGCCCGTCAACCTGGCCCCGGATCGAGCCAAAGCGGGCGGATTTCGATGGAGCCATACCGGCTCGAGGGGCAGCGCTGGGCCCAGGCGATCGCCTCGTCGAGGTCCGCAACGTCGGCGATGAAATAGCCGGCGAGCTGCTCCTTGGTGTCGGCATAAGGTCCGTCGACCACCTTGCCCTTGCCCTCGCGGACCCGCACCGTGGTTGCCGCGTGGCTTCCCTCGAGGCGGGCGCCGGTACGGAATCCTGCCTTGTCCAGGGCCGCGTTGAAGGCCGCGTACTCGACCCGGAACTCGGGCGGCGCGGCCGCGAGCGCCGCCTCGTCGTGGTGGATCAGCATCATGTACTGCATGGGTTATTCTCCATTCGGGAAAGGGCCCGTCGGCCCTCCCCAGGGAAGTGCGGACGGGGCGATTTCGGCCTTTGCCTCTGGTCCTTGCCGTGCGGGCCGGGTCAGCGGCCGGTTATTTCCCAGATCTGGCGCACCTCGACGGTGCCGCGCTGCGCGGCCGGGCACCGGGCGGCCCAGCTCACGGCCTCCTCGAGGCTCGCCACCTCGATCTCGTAGTACCCGCCGAACTGCTCCTTGCTGTCGGCGTAAGGACCGTCGAGAACTTCTGTCTGCCCATCCTTGAAGCGGACGCAGGCGGCGGTCCCCGCCGGCTGGAGACGATCGCCGCCCTTGTAGATGCCGGCCTTGATCATGGCCTGTGTATAGGCGGCATAGTCGGCCGACATGGCCGTGGCGGCGGCCGGAACCGCGTCGGCGACAGCGGTTTCCGGGGTGTGAATGAGCATCATGTAGCGCATCGGGTCCCTCCTGTTTGTCGGAGCGCCGTCGCCCCGATGCCACAATGACGCGGGGCGGGAAGTGATTTCGACTCCCCGTTTCGATTTTCAGCGCTCCGTCGGCGGCTGGTAGTGCGAGAACGGGCGCACCTCGATCTTGCCCCAGATCGCGCCGGGGCACTGGGCCGCCCATCGCTGCGCCGCGGCCATATCGGGGCAGTCGATAACATAGAAGCCGCCGAGTTGCTCCCGGGTATCGGCGAACGGACCATCGTGCACCTTCATCTCACCGTTCTCGAGATGAACGGTGGTCGCCTCGTAGGAGCGCGCGAGGCCTGCCGTCTCGATGAAGACGCCGGCTTTCTCGAGCGCCGCCTGGTAGGCGTACATACGCTCCATCCACTTATCCATTTCTTCGGCTGGCAGTTTGTCGCCGGCCTTTTCGTCGGCGTAGATCATCAACAGGTAGCGCATGGCGTATCTCCTCAGAAACCGGGCAGAAGGGGGCGGATCTCGATTGATCCGGTGCGGGCCGACGGGCACTGCCGGGCCCAGTGCTCGGCTTCGTCCAGATCAGCGGCTTCGATGACAAAGTAGCCGCCGAGCTGCTCGCGCGTGTCGGGGTAAGGGCCGTCGTGGACGCGTAGCTCGTCACCCGCCAACACGAGTGTTCGCGCCTTACCGCTGCGCTCGAACGGCGCCGATGCAACGAAGGCGCCGGCCTTGGCGAGCGCCTCGCGATAGGCAAACATCCGCTGATAGAGCGTCTCACCTGCCGGCTGGGCGGGCGGCGCCGCCCTTTCGTCGACATAGAGCAGCAACACGAACTTCATCTGGCACCTCCCGTCAGCTCATTGCCTGACAATGACGCGCGAGAATGCCCGATTTCGACAAGCAGGAAGTGGAACGGCAAACGGCGTACCCGCCGCCGTCAGTCGAAGAGGCTCGAGACGCTCTGTTCGCTCGCGGTGCGGGCGACGGCCTCCCCGATCAGGGGGGCGATCGAGATGCGACGGATGTTGGGGGCGGCGCGGGTTGCGTCCGTCTCGGCGATGGAATCGGTCACCACCAGCTCCTTGAGCTTGCTCCGCGCGACGCGGTCGGAGGCGCCGTCGGAAAGCACGGCGTGGGTGATGTAGGCCGAGACGGTCTTGGCGCCTGCCTGGAGCAAGGCCTCGGCGGCGTTGACCAGCGTGCCGCCGGAATCGACGATGTCGTCGATGAGGATGCAGG
>DASZTU010000250.1:0-9300 GCA_035547975.1 Devosiaceae bacterium
CCCCGCTGAGCGCGTCGAAATTGAGCCTGAGGGTCGCGTGATGCGCGAAGACGAGCAGGCACGCCAGCGCCCGCAGCAGATCGAGGCCTGTGAGGCGATTGTCGCGCAAGGGGGCTGGTTCTCCGGTCTCGCGGGTCCGCAAGAGGTGTTGAGAAACAAAACCTTGCCGGAAATGTGTCAAGCCTCAAGACCCGGATTTTTTGTCGCATGGACGGGGGGCGATGCCCCCCGCGACTACCCGCCGACCGCCCGCAGCATGGCGGGTGTGATCTTCTGCTTGAGCTTGAAGTAACCGGTCCAGGGGTCGGGCTGGAGGGCACGCGCGGCGGCTTTCTCGACGCCGAACACGTTGGCGGCCGGCAGGCCCGGCAGTTCGTCCCAGCTTACCGGCACCGCGCAGGGGGCGCCGTCCCGCGCGCGCGTCGACCACGGGCAGATGGCGGTCGAGCCGCGCTCGTTGCGCAGGTAATCGATGAACATCCGCCCGACGCGCTTGGCCTTCGACATGTTGGCGAGGAAGCGGTCGGGCTCCGCCTCGGACAGCTTGAGCGCGACCCCGTGGCAGAACGCCTTGACGTCGTTCCATTCGAGCTCGGGAAGAAGCGGCGCCACGACGTGCACCCCCTTGCCGCCCGAGAGCAGCGGAAAGCTCTGGAGCCCCAGCGCCTCGAGTACGCCGCGAATGTCGGCGGCCGCGCGGGTCACCTCGTCGAACCCGAGCCCCGGGTCGGGGTCGATGTCGAAGATGATGCGGTCCGGGCGCTCCACATCGGCGCGCCTGGAGCCCCAGATGTGGAACTCGAGGACGTTCATCTGCACCCCGGCGAGCAGGCCGGCGAGGTCGTCGATGTAAAAATAGTCCTCGATGTGCCCGTCCTTCTCGGCGATGGGCAGCTTCTTCATCTGGGTCGGAAAGCCGCCGGAATCGTGCTTCTGGAAGAAGCACTGCTTGGCCCGCCCCTGCGGGCAGCGCACGAGGCTGAGCGGGCGGTCGCCGATATGGGGCAGCATCTGCTCCACCACCCGGGCGTAGTAGGCGGCAAGCACACCCTTGGTGACGCTCTCCCCGGGATACTCGACCCGGTCGGGGCTGGTGAGCCGCACGCCGGCCTTTTTTGCCGCCTCAATGCCTTCGGCCTCGGTGAGGCTGATGGTTTGGGCCGCCGCGGCTTTCTTGCCCTTCGCGCCGGCTTCGGCGGGCGCGCGGGCCGCAGGCTTCCGCCGCCCGCGCGCGGCCGTGGCGGGGGCGGGATCGTCGGCCGGCGGCGCTTCGGTCACCTTGGCCGGTTCGGACTCGGCCTGCTGCGTGTCCATCGGTTTCTCCAATACCACGCTGGCCGCCGGCTTGTCCGCCCTGAGCCCGAGGAACGAGGGGTGGCGAAGAACGCCGTCCGGCGTGAATTCGGTGAAGGCGACCTCGGCGACCAACTCCGGCTCGACCCATTTCGCCCGCCGCTGGATGTCGCGCGGCACCGACGCGAAGGGAGAGGTGTCACGGGCGCGGGAATCGAGTTCCTGCTGCAGCCGGGTCGCGCTCGCCTCGTCGAAGCCCGTGCCCACCCGGCCATGATAAATGAGCTTTCCGCCCTCCCAGGTCCCGAGCAGCAGCGAGGCGAAGCGCGCGCGCTTGTCCGAAGGCCGCCAGCCGCCGATGACGAATTCCTGCCGGTGCAGGCACTTGATTTTCAGCCAGTCCGTGGTGCGGTCACCGACATAGACGGAGGTCGCGCGTTTGGCGATCACGCCTTCGAACCCGCCCTTGCACATCGCCTCGAAGACTTCCTCGCCGTGCCCGACGACGTGGTCCGAAAACTGGATGGGCGATTGCCGGTCGCGCTCGCCGAGCAGGGCCTTGAGACGGGCTTTGCGCTCGGTGAGCGGCAGGCCGGTCAGGTCCTCGCCGTTCTCCTCGAGCAGGTCGAAGGCGAAATAGGTGAGGGGGTCGCCTTTGGAGAGGGCCGTCTTGAGCGTGGAAAAATCACTGCGGCCGTCCTTGAAGGCGCAGACTTCGCCGTCGATCAAAGCGGAACCCTCGGTCAGTTCCTCGAAGGCCGGCACGAGCGACCGGAACTGCTCGGTCCAATCGTTGCCGTTGCGGGTGTAGAGGCGAACCTCGCTGCCGCTGACGGCCGCAAGGCACCGGTAGCCGTCGTATTTCATCTCGAACAGCCAGCCGTTGCCATCCGGCACGCGGTCGACGAGGGTTGCGAGTTCGGGCGGCCGGAAGGTAGGCGGCTCGGCCCCGCGCCCAGCCGATCGCTTCGCGCGGCTGCGGGCCGGCTTCGCCGGCTTGGCCGGCGCGCGGTTGGATTCCCATTGGGCGCCGGGCTCGACCGTACTGGCCTTGCGCTTCGACTTCTCGCCCTTGGCGATGCCTTCGAGATCGCGGCCGGTTTCGACGCTGGTGGTGAAATCGTCGGTCAGGTGGTTGGCGCCCGGCGTCGCGAATTCGTCGCGGTGCTTGATGAGGAGCCATTGCTGCTTGCCGGAGCGGTCGCGGCCCTTCATGTGCACCAGAACCCACTCGCCCTTCATGCGGCGGCCATTGAGGCGAAACCGGATCTCCCCCTTTTCGAGCCCCTGGTGCGGGTCCCCGATGGGCTCCCAGGTACCCTCGTCCCAGAGCATGACCGTGCCGCCGCCATATTCGCCGGCGGGAATGGTGCCTTCGAACCCGCCATAATCGAGCGGATGGTCTTCCACCCGCACGGCGAGGCGGCGGTCGGCGGGATCGGTCGAGGGGCCCCGGGTCACCGCCCAGCTCTTGAGCACCCCGTCGAGCTCGAGGCGGAAATCGTAGTGGAGGCGCCGCGCGTCGTGCTTTTGGACGACGAAGCGCAATGCCTCGGACGGACGGGCGCGTGTCGTCTCGCCGGAGGGTTCGGCGGTCTTCGAAAAATCACGCTTCTGCCGGTAGGTCTTGAGCAACGTCGCGGGGGCACGGGACATCAGCTTGTCCTTTGCGGTTCGCCGCTCAACGGCCGCCACGGCCCGATTGTTCCTCGCCCGGGGGGTGGCCGTCCACGATGGAACCATCTTTGCGTGCCACACCTTCTGATGCAAGGACGTCGGCGCGTGTCAACCGAACGCGACGAGGAAGGGGAACGACGCGATTTTTTCGGTTTCCCGCGTCGGCCAACGAAACGGCAGACGAGCTCCTGACTCGCCCGCGCCGGCGTCCCAGCACACGGAGTTTGACGATGCAGGGCGGCGGAAACATCGGCAGCAAGGGGATTGGCGTGCCTCACACGCACGCCGGCACGGGCCCGCTTCCCTCGAGGGGCACGTGCCGATGATTGCCCGGACGCCCACCGTGAGCAGCGACACATCCCCCATCAGCGACGACGCCGTGCGGCGCACCGCCTTCTTTCTCTGGGAGCAGGATGGGCGCCCGCCGGGCCGCGAACTCTACTATTGGGAAAAGGCCCTGGAGCAGCACATCCGGCAGCTGGCATACGACCGCTGGCTCGCCGAAGGCGAGCCGGCCGGACGTGCGGACAGCCACTGGCAGGAGGCCGAAAAGCTGGTGCGCAAACTCTGAATGAGGCGCCGGAGAAATGGCGATTGGAGCGGCGCGGACAAGGCCGCGCCGCTCGCCTGTCAGGCTGCTGCCTTGGCGTTTTCGCCGGCGACCGCCAGCTGGCTGAGCTTCTTGTCGGTCTCGGATTCTTCGTTGTAGGTCGCATCGAGCAGCGCGGCGATGTCCCGCTTGCCCATGAGCTTGGCCCACGCCCTGAGGGTGCCGTAGCGGGCCATCTCGTAGTGCTCGACCGCCTGCGCGGCCGAGATGAGGCCGGCATCCAGCGCCGGGGCGCCCTTGAACTCGTCCATGATCTGCTTGCCTTCCTCGATGATCCCGAGGATCGCCTCGCAGGTCTTGCCGCGGGCGGGCTTGCCGAGCAGTTCGAAAACCTGCTCCAGGCGATCGATGTGGCCTTCGCTCTGCTGAGCGTGCTCGTCGAAGGCAGCCTTGAGTTGCGGGTCCTGGGCGGCCTTGGACATCTTCGGCAGCGCGCGCACGATCTGGCGCTCCGCGTAGTAGATGTCCTTGAGGGTATCTAGGAAGAGGTCGTCCAGGGTCTTGTCCTGTGGCATCGTCATTCTCCGGTGACAAAAGGGTTGGGGGTGACGCGCCGGCTCAACGATGCATTGCGGGCGAGGTTCCTCTGGGGCAAAGAATAGGGAGGGCGGCCAGGCGGCAAATCCGCGCCATGGCGAGCAAGAGCGCCCCCGAACCGGGAGCCGAGGAATGGCCGCGACCGACGAGGTGAAACAGCCGGAGCGGCCCAAGCTCATCGAGATCATGGGGCCGGGGCTCATCACCGGCGCCTCCGACGACGATCCCTCCGGCATTGCCACCTATTCCCAGGTCGGCGCGCAGTTCGGGTACGGGCTCGGCTGGTCGCTCGTCGTGACCTTCCCGCTCATGGCCGCCATCCAGGAAATTTCCGCCCGGATCGGGCGGGTGACCGGCCGCGGCATCGCCGGCAACCTCGTCCGCCACTATCCGCGATTGGTCGTCAACATCGCGATCGGGCTGCTGGTCCTCGCCAATACCATCAACATCGGCGCCGATCTCGGGGCGATGGCCGAAGGGCTCAAGCTGCTGATCGGGGGCCCCTCGCTCCTCTACGTGGTCGGTTTTGCAGCGGTCTCGGTGCTGCTCGAGGTCTTCGTCCGCTACTCGCGCTACGTGTCGGTGCTGAAATACCTGACCCTGTCGCTCCTCGCCTATGTGGCGACCGTTTTCGTCGTCGGGACGCCCTGGGGGGAGGTGCTGCACAGCCTCGTGCTGCCCCCGATCCGGTTCGAAAAGGGCTATGTGCTCGCCGCGACGGCGGTGCTCGGCACGACCATCAGCCCCTATCTCTTCTTCTGGCAGGCCGAAGAGGAGGTCGAAGAGGAGCAGGAAAAGCCCGAGAAGGAGCCGCTGATCAAGGCGCCGGTCCAGGCGCCGGGCGAGCTCTACCGGATACGCATCGACACCGTCATCGGCATGGCGCTTTCGAACCTCGTGGCGCTCTGCATCATCGTCACCGCGGCCGCGACCCTCAACGCCCACGGCCACACCAATATCGAAACCGCCGCCCAGGCCGCGGAGGCGCTCCGGCCCGTCGCCGGCCCCTTCGCCTTCTGGCTGTTCGCGGCCGGGATCGTCGGCACCGGGCTCCTCGCCATGCCGGTGCTGGCGGGGTCTGCCGCCTACGCCCTCGGCGAGGCGATGGGCTGGCGCGTCGGCCTTGCGCAGAAGGCCGGGCGGGCGCCCGCCTTCTACGGCGCGATCGCGCTCGCCACGCTCTTCGGGGCAGCGATGAACTTTTCGCCCATCGATCCGATCAAGGCGCTGTTCTGGAGCGCGGTGATCAACGGCATCGTGGCGGTGCCGATCATGGCGATCATGATGCTGATGACGCGGCGCCCCGACATTATGGGCGAGTTCGTACTGCCGGGCTATCTGCGCGTCCTCGGCTGGCTCGCGACCGCCGCAATGGGGGCCACGGTGCTCGCCCTCGCGCTGACGTCGTTCATGTGAGCCTGCCAACCGCACCGGCCGGTCGGATTCCGGGCGACCTGCGGTTGACTCGGCTTCCGGCTCCGCCCAATCATCGGACGAAATTGCCTGATCGGGATTCCTCGTGCCGGACCGCCGCGCTGAGCTTTTGTCTGAGATCGAGCGGCGTCGGGACGATCTCGTCGGTCTGACGCAGGCCCTGATCCGCATTCCGACGCTCAATCCGCCGGGCGAGAACTACCGCGAAATCTGCGAATTCGTCGCCAATCGCCTGCGCGGCAAGGGGTTTGCGATCGAGTTGATCCGCGCCGAAGGCGCGCCCGGGGACAGCGACAAATATCCGCGCTGGAATGTTCTCGCCCGCCGCGAGGGCCGGGCGCCGGGCGAGACGCTCCACTTCAACTCGCACACGGACGTGGTGACGGTGGGCGAGGGGTGGACCACCGATCCCTTCGGGGGCGAATTGAGGGACGGCCGCGTCTATGGCCGCGGCGCCTGCGACATGAAGGGAGGCCTCGCGGCCTCGATCGTCGCCGCCGAGGCGTTCATCGCCGTTTACCCGGATTATTCCGGCGCCATCGAGATTTCCGGCACGGCCGACGAGGAAACCGGTGGCTATGGCGGCGTCGCCTACCTCGCGGGCAAGGGCTATTTCTCGCCCGGGCGGGTGCAGCACGTCATCATTCCCGAGCCCCTCAACAAGGACCGCGTCTGCCTCGGCCATCGCGGCGTGTTCTGGGCCGAGATCGAGACCAAGGGCCGGATCGCCCACGGCTCGATGCCGTTCCTCGGCGACAGCGCGATCCGCCACATGGGCGCCGTGCTCGCCGAGATCGAGGACACGCTCTACCCGGCGCTTGCCGCCCGGCAGACCGAGATGCCGGTGGTCCCCCCGCAGGCCCGGCAATCGACCCTCAACATCAATTCCATCCATGGCGGGCAGGAGGAGCCGGAGGAAGGCTACACCGGCTTTCCCTCGCCGGTCGTCGCGGATTCGGCACGGATCGTGGTCGACCGCCGCTACCTGATCGAAGAGAAGCCCGAAGCGGTGAAGGGGGAGATCGTCGAGCTCCTGGAGCGGGTGAAGGCCCGCCGCCCGAATTTCCGCTACGAGCTCAGGGAGCTCTGGCAGATCAGCCCGACCCTCACCGAGAAGAATTCCCCCATCGTCCGGTCGGTGGCCGAGGCCATTCGGGAGGTGCTGGAGCGCGACCCCGACTACGTCGTCTCACCGGGGACATACGACCAGAAGCACATCGATCGCATCGGCAAGCTCAAGAACTGCATCGCCTATGGGCCGGGCATCCTCGATCTCGCGCACCAGCCGGACGAGTGGGTGGGCGTCGCCGACATGGTCGATTCCGCCAAGGTCATGGCGCTGACGCTTTTGCGATTGCTGGGGCCACGGTGACCTCGCTAACATCCATCGAGCAGGCCACCCAAGGGCTGGGGACAACACAGGGACACAACATCATGCGCAAGTCGCTCCTCCTCGTCGGACTCGCTGCAGCACTGGCGGGCGCCACCATGTTGACGCCGGCGCTCGCCGCGCCCCGCACCGACATCAATGTGGGCCTGGTGCTCGAGCCCCCGAACCTCGATCCGACCACGGGGGGCGCCGCGGCGGCGATCCGCGAGGTGACCTACGCCAATATCTACGAGGGCCTGACGCGGATCGACCAGAACGGTTCCGTCCTGCCGGACCTCGCCAAGTCCTGGGATATTTCGCCGGATGGGCTGACCTATACCTTTCACCTGGCCACGGGGGTGAAATTCCACGACGGCACGCCCTTTTCCGCCGATGACGTAAAATTCTCGCTCGACCGGGCCCGGGACCCGAAATCGCTCAACGCGCAAAAGCAGCTCTTCGCCAACATCAAGTCGGTCGACGTGGTCGACCCCGCGACGGTGAAGGTCACGCTCTCGGCGCCGCAGGGCGATTTCCTCTACGACATGGGCTGGGGCGACGCGGTGATCGTCTCCCCCAAGACGGCCGACAAGGACGCGACCAATCCCGTGGGCACGGGACCCTTCAAGTTCGTGGACTGGGTCAAGGGCGATCACATCGACCTCGCCAAAAACCCCGACTACTGGGGCACCCCGGCCAAGCTCGACAAGGTGACCTTCAAGGTCATCGCCGATCCGACCGCGGCGACCGCGGCGATCCTTGCGGGCGACGTCGACGCCTTCCCCGAATTCCCGGCGCCCGAGGCGCTCGACCAGATCAAGTCCGATCCGCGCTTCGAGGTGCTCGTCGGCTCGACCGAGGGCGAGACCGTCCTCGCCATGAACAACAAGAAGCCGCCGCTCGACAACATCAAGGTGCGTGAGGCGATCGCGCACGCCATCGACCGCAAGGCGCTCATCGACGGGGCGCAGTTCGGCTACGGCACGCCGATCGGCACCTTCTTCCCGCCGGACAATCCGGCCTATGTCGACCTCACCGCGCTCTCCAATTTCGATCCGGACAAGTCCAAGGAGCTGCTCAAGGAGGCGGGCGTCTCCGGGCTCAACCTGAGCCTAAAACTGCCGCCGCCGCCCTATGCACGGCAGGGCGGGCAGATCATCGCGCAGGAACTTGCCAATGTCGGCATCCAGACGACGATCACCAATGTCGAATGGGCCGACTGGCTGCAGAACGTCTTCACCAACAAGGACTACGACCTGACGATCGTCAGCCACGTGGAGCCCAACGACATCGGCGCCTTCGCCAAGGACGGGTACTACTTCAACTACCACTCCGACGCGTTCAACAAGACCATCGCCGATCTCAACAACACCACCGATCCGGACAAGCGCAAGACGCTGCTGCAGCAGGCCCAGACCATCCTCGCCAAGGACTATGCGGCCGGCTGGCTGTTCGAGCTCGCCAAGGTCGGCGTCTACAACAAGGATCTCAAGGGCCAGTGGCCGAACGCGCCGATCCCCGCGGTCGACCTCACCGGTGTCTATTGGGCACAGTGAGCTCGGGGGGGATGGTTTTCGGGGCCACCCCCACCCCTGAACCCTCCCCGCAAAGGGGAGGGGGATGGCGTGGCAGGGCCTTGCCGAAAATCCACCCTTCCCCTTGCGGGGGAGGATGGGTGGGGGGAGCCCGCACGCGCTGGCCGACCGCCTGAATGCCCGCCTACCTCCTCGGCCGGCTGGCCTCGCTCATCCTCAGCCTGATCGCGGCCAGTATCGTCATCTTCCTCGTGCTCGAGGTGGTGCCCGGCGATCCGGCGCAATTCATGCTGGGCCTCAACGCCCAGCCCGACACGGTCGCGGCGCTGCGGGCGCAGATGGGCCTCGATCAGCCGCTCCTCGTCCGCTACGTCGCCTGGATCGCCGGCATGCTGCACGGCGACCTCGGCACGAGCTATACCTATCGCGTGCCGGTCATCGAGCTCGTGAATGCCCGGCTCGTCGTCTCCCTGCCGCTCGCCATCTACGCGCTCACCCTCAGCATCCTCATCGCCTTTCCGGTGGGAATCCTCGCCGCGGCCAAGCGCAATTCGAAGACCGACCTCGCGGTGATGGGCCTCACCCAACTCGGCGTCGCCGTGCCGAATTTCTGGTTCGCCATGCTCGAGGTGCTGATCTTCGCGGTGATCCTCCACTGGTTCTCGGCGGGCGGTTTCCCGGGTTGGAACGATCCCTTGCTCGGCCTTCGCGCCCTGACCCTGCCGGCGGTCGCGCTCGCTTTGCCGCAGGCCTCCATCCTCGCCCGCGTGATGCGCTCGGCGCTGCTCGACACCCTCGGGGAGGACTACATCCGCTCGGCCCGTGCCAAGGGCCTCACGCGCCGG
>DASZTU010000251.1:0-1782 GCA_035547975.1 Devosiaceae bacterium
GGCCGAACCCTACGTCCGGATTGTGGATGCCATTGCCCGCGAAAGGCAGATCAAGGGATGGTCACGGCGCAAGAAGGAGGCGCTGATCGCCGGGAAATACCTGGCCTTGCCCGATCTCGCGAGCCGGCCGTCGCGCGGAGAGCGTTGAGCCCTTGGCCATCCTTCGAGGCTCGCTTCGCTCGCACCTCAGGATGAGGCCGGCGCGAGGCTACCCCCACCGCAGGCTGAGGTCCTTCGAGGCTCGGCTCCGCTTGCGCGATGATCTCGGGGTTCTTCAAAAAATCGCAGCCTCCTTGCCAACCCCACCCTCGTCCTGAGGTGCGAGCGTCAGCGAGCCTCGAAGGACGGGGAAGAAAGCCCTCCCCCAGCCACATCCCCTGCGTGAAAACACCTCCCGCGATTTGAGGCTGGCGACGGGCCGCAAATTGAGTCAGATTCACCCTCGGCAGGGGGCTACTGCACAGGGAACACGGGCCATGTGGGATTTTTCGATTCCCCGCTCGCTCGGTCTGATGGTCAAGACCGTGCCGTTCATCGTCTTTCGCCTCATCGTCTATTTCGGCATCGCCGTGGCCTACGTGCTGGTGACCGGGATAGGCGCCGGAATCGGGTGGGGCGTCGGCGCCTTCGGCGGCCCCGATTTCCATGCCGTCACGACCTTCTGGGGCGGCGTAATCGGCTTCGTGGTCACGGCCGGCGCGCTCTACCTCGCCCGTGAGTACATCCTTTATCTCGTCAAGGCCGGCCATCTGGCCGTGCTCGTCGAGCTGCTCGAAGGCCGGGATGTGCCGATGGGCCGGCCGCAGATCGACTACGCGACCGCCATGGTGAAGGAGCGCTTCATCGAGACCCACGTGCTCTTCGCCGTGCAGCAGCTGGTGAGGGGCGTGCTCGCGGCCATTACCGGCATCATCCAGGGGGTCGCCGCCATCCTGCCGGTCCCCGGGCTCGAGCAGTTCGTCGGCCTGGTCAAGGCCTTCCTGCGGATCGCCGTCGGCATGATCGACCAGGTGATCCTCGCCTACGCCTTCAAGACGCGCGCCACCAATCCCTGGGCCTCGGCCGAGACGGCGGTCGTGCTCTATGCGCAGAACTACAAGATCATGCTCAAGAACGCGGCCTGGCTCACCATCATCACCTATGTGCTCGCTTTCCTCGTGTTCCTCGTGATGCTCGCGCCGGCAGGCGCCGTGGTGTGGCTCATTCCGGGCGGCTGGTCGGCCGGCGGCTTCATCTTCGCCATCGTCTTCGCCTGGGCGGTCAAGGCGGCGCTGATCGAGCCCTTCGCCATTTCCTGCATGATGCAGGTCTACTTCAAGACCATCGAAGGCCAGCAGCCCGATCCGGCCTGGGAAGCGCGGATCGGCGCGGTGTCGCGGAAATTCACCGAAATGAAGGAGCGGGCGATCGCCTGGATGTCGGGCGGTGCGCCGGCGGCCCCCGCGACCCCGGCCGCCCCCCTGCCCCCGCGCGCCAGCGGGGTCTAGCGTTCCGGCTTGCCGCCTCGCGCGACGCGGCCTATGTCATGAGCACGAAAGGAGAACGCGCCGTGCTCGGATACTGCCTCGTCGCGACGGCTTGCGGCCCGGTCGGGCTCGCCTGGAGCGACGTCGGGATTTTGCGCGCACAACTCCCGGGGTCGGATGGCGAGGCCACCCGGCAACTCCTCCTGCGCGGCCTCCAGGGCGCAGTCGAGACCGATCCGCCCGACCGGCTCGAGGCCACCGTGACGCGGCTGCAGCGCTACTTTACCGGCACCCCCGTCGACCTCTCGACGAGCCC
>DASZTU010000252.1:0-11127 GCA_035547975.1 Devosiaceae bacterium
GCGCGAAGAGTTCAACATCGAGAAGCTCCGCTACCACAAGATCATCATCATGACGGACGCCGATGTCGACGGCGCCCATATCCGCACGCTGCTCCTCACCTTCTTCTACCGGCAGATGCGCGAGCTGATCGAGCGGGGCCACGTCTATATCGCCCAGCCGCCGCTCTATAAGGTCAAGCGCGGTTCCTCCGAGCTCTACCTCAAGGACGAGCGGGCGCTCGAGGACTACCTGTTGACCGCAGGGGTGGAGGACGCCGTCTTCACCACCCAGGCCGGCACGAGCCACGCCGGCGCCGACCTGCTACAGATCGTCGAGCAGGCGCGCGACATCGTCCACGCCATCGATACGCTGAACACGCGCTACGACCGTTCGCTGGTCGAGCAGGCGGCGATCGTGGGCGGCCTCGATCCCGAAGCGCTCGCTGACCCGAACCGCGCGGCGGAGGTCACGCGGCGCGTGTCGCAGCGTCTCGACCGGATTTCCGACGAGGTCGAGCGCGGCTGGCAGGGCGAGCCGGACGGCACGGGTGGCTTTTCGTTCCACCGCACGGTGCGGGGGGTACGCGAAACGCACCACATCGATGCGAGCCTTCTCAACAGCGCCGACGCGCGCAAGCTCCGCCAGTTGGCCGGCCGGCTCGACGAGCTCTACCGCGGCGTGGGGAAGCTCGCCCGCAAGGACTCCGCGACCGACGTCTACGGCCCACGCTCGCTGTTCGAGGCGGTGCAGGCCGCCGGACGCAAGGGCCTCACGCTGCAGCGCTACAAGGGCCTCGGCGAGATGAATCCCGAGCAGCTCTGGGAGACCACGCTCGATCCCAATGCGCGCACCCTCCTCAAGGTCGAGATCAAGGAAAGCACCGACGCCGACGACATCTTTACCGCCCTGATGGGCGATCTCGTCGAGCCGCGGCGCGATTTCATCAACGACAACGCGCTTTCCGTCGCCAACCTCGACATCTGACGGTTCCGCGTGTGCTCGGGGCGGCCGCAGGGTGCCGCCTCGACCCCGAAAAGCCCGATCGTGCGGCCCCGACACAGTCGGGGGAGAATTGCCGGCCCCGCTCATCACAGCTTGACGGCGCTGGACGGCGACTCATAAACCGGCCACATTTGCTCGTGATAGCATCACTCTATCGCCGCTGACGTTCGGCGGCCGGCGCCTTGGGCGCCTCGGCTCGGGGCTCGTTTGCATGGACATCAGACTTTCCGACGGCGATCGGATCGGCCAGCCTTCCGGGAAGGCCGGCAAGGCCGCGACGACGCCGACGGGAAAGGCCCCCGCGCAACCCCCGGCCGGCAAGGCCGCCGCACGGCCCATGGCCCCGGTGCCGCGGCAGGCCGCGGCCGCGCCCACCGCCCAGCAGCGCCCGCAGGCTACGGCGCAACGAACCCAGGCGGCGGCGCCACAGGCTCGCGCCGCCCAGCCCACCAGGACCGCGCAGCCGGCGGGGCGCACCCAGCAGCCGCGCCCCCGCGCCGAGCTCAGGGCCGAGCCGCGCATCGATCCGCGCGAGGCGCCGCGCTACCAGTCCTATGACGATCTCCTGCCCGATGGCCGCGGTGGCGGCGGCGATGACGGTGGCGGTCGCGGCAAACGCCGCAAGGCACCGCCGCCTCCAAAACGTGGCCGCGGCCGCGCCGAAAAGCCCCGCCGGAAGCGCCGCACGGGGCCCCTCTGGCTGTTTCTCGGCCTCCTCAAATGGCTGACCGCCTTCGCCTTCCTCGGCATCGTCGCCGCGGGAGCCGTGGTCGTCTACTATGGCGCGCAGCTGCCCTCGGCCAATACCTGGGCGGTGCCCGAGCGCCCCCCGAACATCAAGATCCTCGCGGCCGACGGCCAGCTCATCTCCAATCGCGGCAAGTCCGGCGGCGAGGCGATCTCGATCCAGGAACTGCCCTACTACGTCCCGGCGGCGGTGATCGCCATCGAGGACAAGCGGTTCATGAGCCATATCGGGATCGACCCGATCGGCGTCGCCTCGGCGCTCGTCAGCATCGCCACCCACCATGGCCTGCGCGGCGCCTCGACCATCACCCAGCAGCTCGCCAAGAACCTGTTCCTGACGCGGGACCAGACCATCGGCCGCAAGGTGCAGGAGGCGCTCCTGGCGCTCTGGCTCGAGCGCAACTACACCAAGCAGCAGATTCTCGAGCTCTACCTCAACCGCGTCGACTTCGGGCACCAGAAGATCGGCATCGAGGCGGCCGCGCAGTATTATTTCGGCCATTCCGCCCGCAACCTGACCCTGAGCGAGGCTGCAACGCTCGCCGGATCGCTCAAGGCGCCCTCGGTGCTCAACCCCAAGGGCAAGCCCGAGCTGGTCTCCGCCCGGCAGCACATCGTGCTCCAGGCCATGGCCGATGAAGGTTACATCAGCCAGGATGAAGCCAAGGCGGCGGCCATCAACCCCGATACAGCCATTGCCACGACCGTCCAGGGCTCGGAGGCCTATGTGGCCGACTGGGTGGAGGGCCTCGTCCAGAGCTACATCGGCGACATCCAGCAGGACGTCGTGGTGCAGACCACCATCGACTGGGACCTGCAGAAGCAGGCCGAGTTCGACGTCCGCGAGATGGTGGCCAAGAACGGCAAGGCCCGCCACTTCTCGCAAGGGGCGCTCGTGGCCATGAGTCCCGACGGCGAAATCCGCGCCATGGTCGGCGGCATCGACTACAACAAGAGCCAGTACAATCGCGCCATCACCGCGCGGCGCCAGTCGGGTTCGGCCTTCAAGCCGATGGTCTATTTGACCGCGCTCGAGCACGGCTACACGCCCGATACCATCGTCGATGACGCGCCGTTCACCTATGACGGCTGGAGTCCCCAGAACGACAACGGCAAATATGCCGGCCAGATTCCGTTGCGCACCGCGCTCGCCTATTCGCTCAATACCGTCGCGGCGCGCCTCGCCGTGGATGTGGGCCCCGAGGCGATCGTCGACACGGCCATGCGCATGGGCATCTCCTCGCCGCTCCAGCCGGTTCCCTCGATCGCGCTGGGCACGCAGGGCGTGTCCCTGCTCGAGCTCGTGCAGGCCTACGCGCCCTTCGCCAATGGCGGCAACAGCGTGATCGCCAACCCGATCGCCAAGATCAGCACGCCCGATGGCCGGGTGCTCTACCAGAGCGAGCCCCCGGCGCCGACCCAGGTCGTCGCGCCGGACAAGCTCGGCATGATGAACAACATGCTCTCGACCGTGGTCGATATCGGCACCGGCAAGGGCGCGCAGCTGCCCGGCTGGGAGATCGCCGGCAAGACCGGCACCTCGCAGAAGGGCCGCGATGCGCTCTTCATCGGTTATTCCGCCCACATGGTGACCGGCGTCTGGCTCGGCAACGACAACGACGCCCCGACCACCCTGACCGGCGGTTCGCTGCCCGCCTCGATCTGGACCGAGTTCATGCGCGCCGCCCACAAGGGGGTTGCCCCCGAGCCGCTCCCCGGTACCTACACGCCTTCGCCCGAGGATTTGCAGGCCGAGCAGGAACTGGCGGCCCAGCAGGGCCAGGTGCCCGGCGACTATGTCCCGGCGGACCAGCAGGGCCCGGGCCTGCCCTCGCCGCAGCAGGCGGCGCCCGCGCGCAGCAAGAATCTCGGCGACCTGATCAACTCGCTGTTCGGGAACTAGCCGGCGCAGCTTGAAGGAGGGGTGGACGCCACTCCTCCTGTTCCAAGGCCTCGAAACAGGGATGTCGACTCCGGTTCGGGTGCCCCCGGGGCGACGCGGGGCAGCCGCCGGCTAGAACTCGGCGCCGTAGGCCATGAGTTCGCGCCCGTGCACCTTGAGCCACGCCCGCCCCTTTTCCATGGTCGGGAGCGTCGCGGCGACCGTTGCCCAGAAGGCCTCGGAATGGTTCATTTCGACGAGATGGGCGACCTCGTGCGCGGCGACATAGTCGAGCACGAAGCGCGGCGCGAGAACCAGCCGCCAGTTGAAATTGAGGTTGCCCCGGCTCGAGCAGGAGCCCCAGCGCGTGGTCTGCGAGCGCAGGCGGACGGACTTGACCGTGACGTCGAGCCGGCCGGCATGCACCGCGACGCGCCGCTCGAGATCGCGCTGCGCCTCGCTCTTGAGCCAGTCGGCCAGCCGGCGGGGGCGATGCGCCGGCTCCCCGGGCACGTAGAGGGCCGGAAACCCGTTGCGCTCCCCGATCTCGACCTGTCCGCGGATGCGCCCGGTCGGCACAATCACGTGCTCGACGCCACGCACCGGCACGCGCGCGCCGCTCGAAAAGCTGACCGGCTGCACCGTTCGCTTCAGCCGGGCCGCAAGCCAGCCGGTCTGCCGGTCGAGGAACGCCTCGGCCTCCGACCAGCGGCCATAGCGTGGGACGGTCAGGATAGGGGCGCCCTGATGCGGGATCGACAGGCGATAGGAGCGCGCCCGGGTGCTCACCCGGACGGCGATCTCCACCGTCCGGCCATCCACGCTGGCCTCCGTCATCTCCGGCCACTTCTTGTGCAGCAGAGCGATCATGACGGCGCCATATCACCAGATTCGGTTTGCCGGCCCTATGCCCAGAAACGCAAGTTGATGCACCTTGGGGGTGTTGACAAGCGGGGGTGCGCTTGCCCAAAGCGCCACCCCGATGTTTCGGGGTGGCGCCGCGGGCACCTGGCCGATCTCTTTTCGAAACGAGACGGGTTGCGGATATCGGCCGCCGTTATGGCCGGCCGCCCGCCGCGACCCTAGCTTGTGCGCCGGCGCGCCGTCTGCCGGTCACACATTGGTCGGCGGGCTGTTCTCGCCCGAAGTGGGGGTGTTCTGGCGGCTCTGCCGGTCGCGCATGAAGCGGTCAAATTCCTCGCGATCCCGCGCCATGTGGAGGTTGCGCAGGTATTCGTGGAATTCATGCACCTCCTCGTCGAGCCGCCGGCGCTCTTCGTCGAGCCGCTTCAGCTGCTCCTCGCGATAGGCATCGAACGCGGCATTACCGCTCGTGGGGCCCTGGCCCCAGCTGGAAAAGCCGGAACCGCGGCGCGACTGGCTGTTCTGGCACCAGCTCGCCCACTGCTTCTGCTTGTTGATCCAGCGGTCGCGGGTGTCCGATGACCACCCGAACCGTTCCCCCCACAGGATGTAGGCGAGGACGGCCAGGCCGAGGGGCCAGAAGACCATGAAGCCCAGGACCATGGCGAGGACCGTGAACGGGGTCCATCCCGGTCGAAAGTAGGCATAGTTCACGTTGTTCATAGGCGTATCTCCCAGTCACGAACATGTTTGATGTGGACCCACCCCCCGGGGGGTCAAGCGCGCCCGCGTCCAATTCTTGCCCTTGAAATGCCGTGATAGCATCCCCATGAGGCGCTTCCGGCGCCCGTGGAGGTGCGACATGGCCTTGGCCGACCAGCAGCAGGGGGGATTGCTCGCCGCCATGTGGCGGCCGCTCCGGCTCGACACCCTGGTGACGATCCGCTGGCTCGCCCTCGGCGGGCAGGTGGCGGGTGTGCTGTTCGTGCAGTATGGCCTCGGCTTCCCGCTGCCCTTGCTCGAGTGCTTGTCGCTGAGCGCCCTGCTCGGCCTCGTCAACCTCGTCCTGCTCTTTCGTTTCGGCACCGCCTACCGGCCCTCGACGCGGTTTGCGACGGCGCAGCTCGCCTTCGACTGCCTCGAACTCGGCGGCATGCTGGCGCTGACGGGCGGCCTCCACAACCCATTCGCCCTGTTGCTCCTCGCGCCGGTTTCGGTCTCGGCGACGATCCTGCCCCAACGCGCGACCGCGATCCTCGCTTTTCTCGTCGTCGTCATCGCCTCGACCATCGCCGTGTTCCACCTTCCCCTGCCGTGGGACCCCGACGAGGATCTGGTCTTCGACCGGCTTTACGAGATCGGCATCTGGGCCTCGCTGCTCAGCGCCGTCGTGTTCATCGCCGCCTATACCAACCGCGTCGCGCGCGAGGCCCGCCAGCTGGCCGATGCGCTGGCCGCAACCGAGGTGGCGTTGTCGCGGCACGAACAGCTTTCGGCGCTCGACGGCCTCGCGGCGGCCGCGGCGCATGAGCTCGGCACGCCGCTATCGACGATCGCTCTCGCCGCCAAGGAGATGCGGGCCGACCTTCCCCCCGGGCCCCTCGTCGACGACATCAACCTCATCATCTCACAGTCGGATCGGTGCCGATCCATTTTGGGAAAGCTGCGCAATCTTGGTCATGACGGCACCGATCCCTATGCCTCGGTGCCCCTCGGCGACCTTCTCGCCGAAATCGCCCGGCCGCATGAGGGCCGCGGCAAGGCGATCGAGATCCTCTCGAGCGGCAGCGGCGGCCCCGACCCCGTGTTCCGCCGTAATGTCGGTCTCGCCTACGGCCTCGGCAACCTCATCGAAAATGCCTGCCAGTATGCGGGCTCGCGCGTCTCGGTCGAGGCGACCTGGAACGCCGACGCGATCAAGGTGCGCATCGAGGATGACGGGCCCGGCTACCCGCCGGACCTCATCGCCCGGCTCGGCGACCCCTATCTCACCACGCGCGGTCGCGACCACGATGCGCCGGGCCTCGGGCTCGGCATCTTCATCGCCAAGACGCTGCTCGAGCGCACCGGCGCGCAGCTCGCGTTTCAGAACGCCACGCCCGAAGGGCACGCCCGTGTCGAGGTCTCCTGGGGCCGGCGCGCGGCGATAGCCTCGGGGCTGGTGCTTTGACCTTTCCCTGTCGAAGCCCTAATGGAGATCAGGAGGTGAAGCCATGAGCGAGATCGAGACCCTGCTGGAGGCCGATCCAAGCCTGCTGCTGGTCGACGACGACAAGGCGTTCCTGACGCGCCTCGAGCGCGCGATGGAAAAGCGCGGCTTTTCGGTGCGCATCGCCGACAATGTCAAGGATGGCCTCGCCGCGGTCGAAGCCTCGCCGCCGGCCTTCGCGGTCGTGGACCTCCGCCTCGAGGACGGCAACGGCCTCGCCGTGGTTTCGGCATTGCACCAGAAGCGCCCGGATGCCCGCGCCGTCATGCTGACGGGCTATGGCAACATCGCGACCGCCGTCACGGCGGTGAAGCTCGGCGCCGTCGATTATCTCGCCAAGCCTGCCGACGCCGATGACGTGATCAACGCTCTCCTGGCGCTCGGCGAGGAGCAGCCGGCGCCGCCGGAAAACCCGATGTCGGCCGACCGGGTGCGCTGGGAGCACATCCAGCGCGTTTACGAACTGTGCGACCGCAACGTGTCGGAGACCGCGCGCCGGCTCAACATGCACCGGCGCACGCTGCAGCGCATTCTCGCCAAGCGCGCCCCGAAATAGGACGCGTGCAATGCCTGCCCGGAGAGCGGGTTGGCGCCCCCTTGGCTTGGCCGAAACTGAGCGTCGTTGAACGGGAGAGAACCTTTGACCGTCACCCTGCACTTCCACGGCGCCGCCGGCACCGTGACCGGATCGTGCTATCGGATCGTCCATCCCAACGGCCAGTTCCTGGTCGATTGCGGCATGTTCCAGGGCAACAAGACGGTCCGGGCCCTCAACCAGAAGCCGCTCCCCTTCGACCCGAAGGAGATCGACTTCGTGCTGCTGACGCACGCCCACATCGACCATGCCGGGCTCCTGCCGAAGCTCTACCATCATGGCTATCGCGGGCCGATGCACATGACCGAGCCCACGGGAGGGCTGCTCGAATACCTCCTGCCCGACGCCGCCGGCATCCAGGAGAGCGATGCCGCCCATGACGCCAAGCGTCTCATCCAGCGCGGCGACGAGCCGCTCCCCCCGCTCTACGTCATGGCGGACGCCGAGGAGACGCTCAAGCATCGCAAAAGCCTCGCCTACCACGATTGGGTCGAGCCCGGCCCCGGCGTCCGCGCGCGCTACTGGGATGCGGGGCACATCCTCGGCTCCGCCTCGGTCGAGATCGAGGTCGCCGATGCCGACGGGACGAAAGTCCACCTGATGTTTTCGGGCGATATCGGGCCGGACGAGAAGGTGTTTTATCGCCACCCCGAGGGGCCCGCGGGCTTCGACTACATCCTTTCCGAATCGACCTATGGCGGGCGCGAGCGCGTCGACTACACCCTCGAGAGCCGCCGCAAGGCGCTCAGCGACGTCGTCAACGAGGCGCTCGAGCGGGGCGGCAACCTCGTCATCCCGGCCTTCGCCGTCGAGCGCAGCCAGGAACTGCTGCACGACCTGGGCCTGCTCATCAAGGAGAAGGCCATCAACCCCAACCTCGTGTTCCTCGATAGCCCGCTCGCGAGCAAGGTCACGCAGGTCTACAAGAAGTACGCGTCCCTCTTCGCCGATACCGGCCTGTCGGCCGATGAGTTGTTTGACGATCCGCGCTTCCGCATCGTCGAGGCGGTCGAGGATTCGAAGGCCATCAACAACATCCGGGGTGGCGCCATCATCATCTCGGCTTCCGGCATGGCCGATGCCGGGCGCATCCAGCATCACCTCCGCAACAACCTGATCCGGGCCAACGCCACGGTTCTCTTCGTCGGCTACCAGGCCCCCGGCACGCTCGGCCAGATCATCCTCTCGGGCGCCAGGGAAGTGCGCATCCACGGTCAGCTCGTGCCCGTCCGGGCACAGGTCAAATCGCTGGGGAGCTATTCGGCCCACGCCGACCATTCCGAGCTCGTCGCCTGGGTCAAGGCGCGGCTGCCCGCGCACGGGGCGCTGTTCCTGACGCACGGGGAAGACGAGGAGCGGGCGGCGCTGCGCGAGTCGCTCATTGCCGGTGGCCTCGGTGGCGACCAGGTGATCCTCCCCATGCTCGACGACGCGGTCGACCTTCTGGCGACGGGCGTCGCCGGCGTCCGCAAGCCCGCGGTCGAGCGCGCCGATCTGCAGCAGCTCTCCTCGGACTGGAACAATGCCTACCAGGCGCTGCTCGTCGACCTCGAGGAGGGCCTCAGGGCCGCGCCCAGCGACGCGGCCCGCCTCGCCCTGATGCGCAAGGTACGCGAGGCCCTGGCCCCGACCGGCGTCATCAGCGGTGCCCCGCCGGCCAAGGGGGTGGCTCCCGACGAGGCGCGGCGGCTGACACCTGCCGGCGCGCAGGGCGAAGTCGAAGGCGACTGAGCCGCCGCTTCCGGCCTATCCCCGGCATAGGGCTTCCCGGCCAGGGGTCGGGCACCCGCCCGTCCCCGCTCCTTGTGGCGCGTGCGAGATTTTCCCGCATTGCCGTCCACAAGGAGCCATCATGCCTGACCGTTTCGCCAGCTTCAGCCCCGGGCTCGATGCCCCCGCCAGCGAAGCCTTTGCCATTACCCCGTCCGATTCCGACGATCTCGCCGAGGTAACGCGCGCCCTCTATGTGGGGCAGGGCGGGGACCTCGTGGTCGAGATGGCGACGGGCGTTGAAGTGACCTTTGCCGCGGTGCCCTCCGGGGCGCTGCTGCCGCTGCGCGTTATTCGCGTCAAGACCGCCTCGACCGCTTCCCAGATCGTGGGCCTTTGCTGATGGGAGAACTGGCTTTCGCCCTGGGCGTGGCCGGCGCGCAGCCCGCCCGGCCCTTGCCGTTCGCCCCCGGCTGGACGCGGGCCGGCGCCGTGCTGGACGCCGACTTTGCGGTCGGCCGCTACTTCTTCGGCGGTCGCGAGACCTTCGCCCAGGCGGATTTTCTCGCGGCGTGCGGCGGCACCGGGTCCGGCACGCAGCTCACGATCGGCCCCTTTGCAGCGCCGACCGGCGAAACGCTGCCGTTCGCCGGCTTCGCCCCCGCCGGAATCGCCGGCGTGGTCGACGCGACGACGGGCGCCAGCAGTGGTAGCTCGCAGGTGCTCTGGCAGCTCGATGACAACGCCGAGGAGGCGGGATCGCCCGTCGAGCGCAATCTGCTGCGCCTCTCCTGGGACACGGACGGGCATCTGCATCTCGTCGCGAGCACCGATGCCGGCGGTGGCGCGACCGCGACCCAAGCCGATCTCGATCTCGGGCCGCTCGATCCGTCGAGCGACTTTCGCGTGGCCTTTTCGGCCGCGACCGGCCTCTTTGCCGCTTCGCTGAACGGGGCCCCCGCTGAGCGGCAGGCAGGCGGCCGGCTGGCCCCGTCGACGATCATGCGCATCGGCGGCGGGCATGTGACGGGCGAGGAATGGGCCGGCACGATTGGCCGCATCACCCTCTTTCCTGCCACTCGGGATGCCGAGGAACTTGAAAATCTGGCCGGAGATGCGGCGCAGGCCATCGTCGCCTGGGGCGACAGCCTCACGGCCGGATCAGGCTCGACCGGCAGCAGCAATGGCTATGTCCCGCAGCTCGCAGCCCTTTTCGACCCGCCCCGGGCCGTGGCCAATGAGGGCGTCGCCGGGCAGAACTCGACCGAGATCGCCGGCCGGAGCGGCGCGCGGCGCGCCCGCCTGTCGCTCGGCGGCGGCGAGGCGGTGCGCAACCTCTTTCCGCTGTCGCGCAACTGGTTCGAGCGCCTGCCGGAAAATCTCGTTAACAACGGCGTCGCGATCGATCTCGTGGGTTCGGGCGTCGACGCCGAGGGGCAGCCGTTCGGCGATATTCGCTGCCACGGCACCGCGTCCGCCGGCTACGTCGATTTTGCCCAGCAGATCTACGGCGCCTCAGCCGGCTATGCCGCCTCCGGCAGCCTCGACTGGACCGCGACCGTCGATGTCGAACTCGTGGGCGGCACCACCGCCAACGTCACCGGCCTCTTCATCAGCCTCATCGAGGGCGACAGCCCCGGCGGCTACAGCAGCGAGCATGACGCGCCGGTGCCGCTCGATGGCGCCCGCCACCGCGTCTCCGTGAGCGCCTCGCTCGCCCATCCTTACGTGCGCGCGACCCCGCTCATGACGGTCGACAACGGTACTGCGATCGATCTGACGCTGCGTTTCTATCCGGGCCAGCTGGAGCAGGCGGCTGAAGCCTCTGCCCAGCAGCTGACGCCCCTCGATGGCGCGATCCCCGCGAGCCACGCCTGGGATTTCGCCGGCGGCATCGGCGACTGGTATGGCCGCTTCGGCGCCGACTATGAGACGTCGATCGCCGTGAGCGACGGTGCCCTCGTCGTCACCACGGACGGGGGTTCGCTGCGCGGCGCCCAGGTCGACCTGCCGGACGCTATCCCCGCCGGCATCCCCGTTCGCCTGAGTTTCGATTGTGCGCTTTCCGGCGGCGTGACGGGCATCGAGGCGGGCCTCCTCGACGGGCACAATGGCGTCTTCAGCAGCACGCCCGGCAA
>DASZTU010000253.1:0-7481 GCA_035547975.1 Devosiaceae bacterium
AAGCCCCCCTCACCCGGATTGCTCCGCAATCCGACCTCTCCCCAAAGGGGCGAGGTGAAAATAGGCACGGTTCGCGGATTTGGCTCGGCGGGACCATGTCAGCGACCTAGCCGGGTCAACGCGCTCCCTCCCTCCAGGGGCAGTGCCGCGCCACATCTCACCTCGCCCCTTTGGGAGAGGTCGGCGCGTTGGCGCCGGGTGAGGGGCGCCAAGCTCCACTACGCAACGTTGCCCCGCCCCGCTGCCTTCCCCGCCAGGCTGCACCACAAGTCCAGCGCTGGGTCCCCGTCTGTCGTCCGGAGGCGGGTGCGGGGAAAACGCCGGCGGCCGGCTACACCAGCTTGGCGTCCAGCGTCACGTTGATCGCGCCGAGGGCACGCGACACCGGGCACTCCGCCTTCGCCTTGGCCGCCAGCTCCTGGAACTTTTCGGGCGTGATGCCGGGCACCCTGGCCTCGAGCGTCAGCGCGCTGCCGGTGATGCCGGTCCCCGGGATGATCTCCACCACCGCCGTGGCGTCGAGCTCGGACGCCGGCGTGCCGTTGTCGGCGAGAAAGGCCGAAAGCTGCATGGCAAAGCACGAGGAGTGGGCGGCCGCGATCAACTCTTCGGGATTTGTCGCTGCCCGAACCTCTTCGTCCACAAATCGGCTCTTGAACGTATAGGGCTGGTTGGAAATGGCGCCGCTCTGCGTCGAAACGGTGCCGCCCCCCTCCCGCAAGGTTCCCTTCCACTGCGCTGTCGCACTGCGCTTCATGACGGCCTCTCCTTAGGTTTCGATGCGCAACTAACCAGCAACTCGGCGCCGGCGGCAAGGCCCGGTCCGATCAACAAAAGGAGCTTGAGTCGACCGGCCGGGGTTCCGCGCCTCAGCGCCAGCGGCCATAGCTCCACGGCCGATACCAGGCCGCGCCGGGCGGCAGGCCGGCCGGCACGGGATCGTAGCCGTGGCTGCCGCCGGGCCGGCAGCGCTGGAGCCGCGCGAGCCCCATCCAGCCGCCGGGCCAGAAGCCGAACCTCCAGATCGCCTCGGCGGTATATTCCGAGCAGGTCGGCAGGTGGCGGCAGCTGCGACCGGCAAAGCTCGAAAGGGTGTAGCGATAGACGGTGATCAGAAATATCGCGACGAGCTTGAACGGCAGGTCGACCAGCCACCAGAAGCGCTGCGCAAAGCCGCGCAGCGGCCGACCGGCGTGGATCGGCTCGTCCGTCATGAGGCCGCCGCCTCGCGCGGCTCGATGTGGTCCAGCGCCTCGGCCACCGCGTCGAACACCAGAAGCGTCGAGGCGTGGCGTGGCCGATATTCCCGCACCGGCTCGAGATAGCCCAGATCCGCCCATTTTCCCGATGGCGGCGGCCCGTTCGCCTTGAGCATGGCGGTCATTTCGTCGCGCACGCGCCGGAATTCGGCCGTCGATGTCCCGACGATCTCGCGCGCCACGATCGCCGCCGAAGTCTGCCCCAGCGCACAGGCCGAAACGTCATGTCCATAGGCGGTAATGACGCCGCCCGCGACCTTGACGTCGACTTCGATCGCCGAGCCGCAGATGCGGCTGACGCGGCGCGCCGAGGCGTCGGGATCGGCGAGCCGGGCCGCCGGTGGGGGATTGGCCGCGAGTTCGAGAATTTTCTCGGAATATAGATCGCTCAGTTCCATCTAACTGACAAAACCGTTTCTTGAGGAGGTATCCGTGGAACCCTATATATGCATAGCGATTGCGGCTGTTTAGGCCTCCTTAGACACCGCGGGACGAAACCATTGCTGTCCGGCGTTTGCAGTCGGAAACGCGGAATCGAGTAGGAGCCCCCCGACATGGATGCGAGCTTGAAGCCGCTGGCGAAGCCGTCGCCTGCGCTTGTCCCGGAACGGCCCTCTCGTGAGGAGGCCGAGGCCGCGGTCAGGACCCTCATCGCCTGGGCCGGCGACGACCCGCGGCGCGAGGGACTGCTGGATACTCCGGCGCGGGTGACCCGGGCCTATGGCGAACTCTTCGGCGGCTACGACGAAGATCCGGCCGAAATCCTGCAGCGGACTTTCAAGGAGGTCGGCGGCTACGACGACATCGTCCTGGTCAAGGACATTCCGTTCTACAGCCACTGCGAGCACCACCTCGTGCCGTTCTTCGGCAAGGCGCACATCGCCTATCTGCCCCATGACGGTGTGGTGGGGCTTTCCAAGCTCGCCCGCCTGGTCAACACCTTCGCCCGGCGCCTTCAGACGCAGGAGGCGCTGACCGCGCAGATCACCGACGCGATCAACGAGAACCTCGGGCCGCGTGGCGCCGCCGTCATGCTCGAGGCCGAGCACATGTGCATGACCATGCGCGGCGTCCATGCGCCGGGCACGCTCACCGTCACCCACCGCTTCACCGGCGTCTTCGCCGAGGATCGGCTCGAGCAGGACCGCTTTTTCGCGCTGGTGCGCGGCCGCTGAGCCGCGTGCTGCGAAAGCAGGTGAAAAACAGCGCGGCGGCGGATAGACTGGGATATGGCTCCCAGTTTCGCTGATCCGCACAGCCTGTCCCATGACGCCCTCGAGGAGGGCGAGGTCTTTGCGCCGCGCTTCGACGACAAAGGCCTCGTCACGGCCATCACCGTCGAGGCCACCTCGGGCGCCGTGCTCATGCTCGCGCACATGAATGCCGAGGCGCTCTCGCTCACGCTCGAGACGGGCGAGGCGCACTATTTCTCGCGCTCGCGCGGCAAGCTCTGGAAGAAGGGCGAAACCTCGGGCGAGGTACAGCGGCTGGTGGAAATCAGGGTCGATTGCGACCAGGATGCCCTGCTCGTGCTCGTCGAGCAGACGGGCCGGGGCGCCGCCTGCCACACCGGCCGCAAGACCTGCTTCTACCGCAAGGTGGTGCGCCAGGACGGCGAGGCAAGCCTCGCAGAGACGGGCGAGAAGCGGCTGTTCGACCCGGAGCTCGTCTACAACCGCTGAGGGTGAGGTCGTCCAGAGACCCCTCCCTCCACCCCTCATGGTGAGCCTGTCGAACCATCAGGAGCCCCGGCCCCCCACCGGCCGGCCGCCCTTCCCCCGGCGCCTACGCGGTCGGCGGCGGCGCCTCCTCGACGTGCGGGTGCTCGAAGAACGGCACCAGGAAAAGCCCGGTGAAGAAGCCGCCCAGATGCGCCTGCCAGGCGATGTCGGCGCTCTCCCCGATCAGCAGCGGCGCGAGCGGCACGAGGCAGTTGATGACGACCCAGATGATCGAAAACGTCCGCGCCGCAGGGCTGCGCAGCATCTCCCGGATCGTCGCCATGTGACGCCCGAGCGGCACCGGCGCGCCGGTCTCGGGGTCCGTGCCCATCAGCACGGGTTGGAAGATGAACCGCACGGCGGCGCCGGTGAGCCCGGCAATGCCGCCCGAGGCGCCGACGAGGTAGGCGACCGAGTTGAACTCGCTGATGGCGAAGGCGATGGCCCCGACCAGCGAGGAGACAAAAAAGATCACGAGCGTCGGGACCGTGCCGTAGCGCCGCGCCACGGGCGTGCCGAAAATCACGAGCCAGATCACGTTGCCGAGGACGTGCTCCCACCCGGCATGCAGGAAATCGTAGGTGAGCGGGGTCCAGAGCAGCGGCAGGAGCCCACCCGGAAACTGGTCCGGCGCGATCAGCCGCGCCGGAATAAAGCCCAGCCAGATCAGCAGATTGACCTGCTGCATTTCGTTAAGAACGAAGGCGGAAAGCGCCTCGATCAGCAGCATCGCCCCGCCCAGCACGACGATGACGGGCGGCAGCATGATGATCGGCTCGCGGCGCGGTTCTGCCGGCATTTCAGGCCCCTGCGGCGTTCGGCTGGCGAAAAGGCGGGCTCGCCACGAGATGTGCGACCAAATCCCTTAGTTTTCCACCGGGGGCAACCGCCGTTAACCTTAAGGATTGTTTAAGGGCGATTTTGATCCCCCCGTTTGGCAGTGTCGGCTGGAGGCGCCCCGCCGGGTCAGAGGGGGCGCTGGCGCGTGGGTTGGGGCAAAAAGATGCAAAAAACAAGCACAAAGACGCTCTTCGAATACTGGAATCAGCTGCGAGGCACGCGCAGCGCGCCCGACCGGCGCGACATCGACCCGGCGCGGATAAAGAGCGCGCTCGCCAACACGTTCATTCTCGAGCTCGACCCCAACAACGAGTTTTCGTTCCGCCTCGCAGGCTCGCACCTCTGTTCGACCTATGTGCGTGAGCTCAAGGGCCGTTCCTTTACGCGCCTCTGGCACCCGCGCGACCGCGATGCCCTCGGGACGCTGATTCGGGCCGTGACCGAGGACCACGCCGTGGCTCTCATCACTTTCCAGGGCACCACCCCGATCAACACCCGCGCCGCGTTCGAGACCATCCTGCTGCCGATTCGGCACAACGGCACGACCATGACCCGGCTGCTCGGCGCCATGACCGCGATCGAGACGCCCTACTGGCTCGGCGCGGAGCCGGTAATGGAGCAGCGAATCACGGGTCTGAGGCTCATCTGGCCGGACGAGATCGGCAGCCACACTTCCTTGAGCCCGACACACGTTTCCTTCCCGCCCGAGGACGAGGCCGTCAACGAGACGCCCATGCCGCGCGCGATGGCCGCGACCGTTTTCGGGCGTTCGGCGCGCCGCTACGCCCACCTGGCGGTGATCGACGGCGGCCGTCCGCGTTAATCGTCCGCGCGATCAAAAAACCGGCGTTTTCCGGGATTTTCGAACCCCGCCTTACAAAGCGTTAACCAACGCTGGTTACGTTCATTGCGAGCATGTCCGGCGTGCTGGCTGGGTTCCAGTGATGTTTAAAGAAGACACGACCTCGAACCGCCTGGCCCGCCCGGTCCGGAGCCAGGCCGAAATGCCGCGCTTCCAGCGCGTGAAGGTGTCCCTGCTCGGCCGCTACATGCTCGCCGACCGGCGCGAATTCCCCTGCCAGGTGCTGCAGATGTCCCCGGGCGACGCCATGGTCATCGCCCCGGTCTCGGGACGCGTGGCCGAAAAGGTCATCGCCTATGTCGACCATATCGGGCGGATCGAGGGGTCGATCGTCGATCCCGTCGACGGCGGCTTCATGATGGACATCGTCGCCTCCGACCGGAAGCGCGACAAGATGGCGGCGCAGCTCACCTGGCTCGCCAACAAGGACATCCTCAACCTCCCCGAGGATCGCCGCCACGAGCGGGTGGTGCCGGATAACCGTCATTCGACGGTCGTCCTCGACGACGGGCGGCGCTACAACTGCAAGATCATCGACATCTCCCTGTCGGGCGCCGCGATCGAGCTCTCCGTGCGTCCGGCCATGGGCACGCCGGTGACGCTCGGCCGGATGCGGGCCCGCGTGGTCCGGCATTTCCAGAACGGGGTCGCCGTCGAGTTTGCCTCCGCCCAGGAGATGATCAGCGTCGTGCAGCAGAACCTGAGGCTCAACTGAGCCTCCGCACACGGTTAAGCGTGTGCGAATCCATTTCCTCAAACTCGCTGAAAACTTGCATCTGAGTTTTCGGTAGGCCGCAAAAGCCGCGCCCTAGCCTGGTCTCCGTCAGGGAGATCACGCTATGTCGGTCAGAAACGTCGTCAGGTGGGCAATTGGCCTGGCGCTGGGCATGGGCTTGATGGGCACCGCGGAAGCCGGTCGCCTGGTCGATTTCAGCAACGCCGCCTTTGCCCGGGTCGCCGGGGCGACGAGCATCCCGATCGGCCACGCCGACTTCTGCAAGCGCTACCCGAAGGAATGCGGCGTCAACTCGCCCGTGGTCGACGACGTGCACCTCACGTCACAAAACTGGCAGCAACTGCTCGAGGTGAATACCCGGTTCAACACCTCGATCGTCCCGGAAACGGACGAGCAGCTCTACCACGTCGCCGAGTACTGGACCTATCCGCACGGGTTTGGCGACTGCGAGGATATCGCCCTCGCCAAGCGCCGCCAGCTGATCGAGGATGGCTGGCCCGCCTCGACCCTCCTCATGACGGTCGCGCGGCAGGCCGACGGCGAAGGCCACGCCGTGCTCATGGTGCGCACCGATCGCGGCGACCTCATCCTCGACAACCAGGATTCGACCATCCGCGTCTGGAAGGACAGCCCCTACCACTTCCTCAAGCGCCAGTCGCAGGCCGACGCCGGCCAGTGGGTCACGATCGAGGATCCGCGGCCGTTCGTGATGACGGCGAACGCCACCGCGGGAACGAGCGACCCCGCCGGCGCCGCCCTCGTCAGCCGGTGAACGAGAAGTAGACGCCCATAAAGAGCAGGCCCGTGATGAACGCCCAGCCGAACGCGACGAGGGCGGCGAGCAGGGCCGAGCCGACCGAGACGGTCCCGTCCGGCTCATGCCGCCAGCCCAGCTGCAGCATGATGTAGGGCCCGCACACAAAGCTCATTGCCAGATGCCCGAGGGTGCCGAGATACGTGCGGCCATCATACCGGAGCATGGCCTGTTCCTTGGCCAGCCCCTGGTAGAGGTGCGTGCCCGCACCGGCGATGCTGAGGCCGACCGCCATGATGAACCCTGCCACGAAAAACTGCATCATCACCGCCACCCGACCCTGCCCCGGCGCGATTTGGCGCGCCACGTTAACCGTTTGTTAAGCATAGCGCGCGCCTCATCATCCGTCACGGGCGCGAGGGCGCCTTGGTTAATGGCGTGAATGGCTTCCCACCCGGCCGCCTCAGGAGCCCGCAGGCAGGACCTGCCTTCCATCGGCTATCCGATGGCGGCAATCGTGCTTGCGGCGCTGCTCGTGGGGCTCGCCGCGGCCTATGGACTCAACGCCTGGCTTCACCGCCCCCCTGCCCGGGCCGCCGGCGAGCCGACGGTCACGCGCAGCCTCGTCGGCCGCGACCTCGCGATCCCGCAATCATGGTTCCGTGACGGCCCGCCGCCGCAGCAGGGATTTGCGACCGAGATCGACCTGCGGCTGATGCTCCCCCTTGGCCCCGCGGGACGCCTCGCCCCGGTCGCGGTCACGCTGCTGCCGCTCAGCCAGGTCAAGCCGAGCGCCAGTCTCCTCGATGGCGTCTATCTCGGCCAGTTCATGCCCAACGAACTCTCCGGCCCACCCGGGCTCGTCGGCAAGCCGCTCTATCCCCATGAAGGGTTCGAGGGCGAGACGGTCTGGTACGACGCGCTGTCGCAAAATCCGTTCGTCGCCAAGTGCAGCGCCTCGCTCGACGGCAACGGCCCCGGCCAGTGCCTGCGGAGCGTCGCGCTCCCCCATGGGCTGGGTGCGGTCTATGCCTTCGGCGCCGACCTCCTCCCCCGCTGGAAGGATTTCGACCCGCTGATGGAGGTCGCCCTCGCCCGCATCGGCGCCCTCTAGCGGCGCGACTCTAGCGGGGAGACTCTAGCGGCGGGGTCGAAGGGCTCGCGGCCCACCCCACCTCTTCCAGCGAACGGTGAAGCGGTGCGAAGCCGTGCCACATCTCACCTCTCCTTTTGGGGAGAGGTGACGCCGGGGCGAAGCCGGGCGGTGCTGCACGCCATTTCGTTCCTCAATGGCAAAGCCAAGCCACAT
>DASZTU010000254.1:0-4758 GCA_035547975.1 Devosiaceae bacterium
CCGCTCCGGCACGAGGGCGAGGAAACCACCGATCGGCCGGAGCACGACCGGGCCGATGTCGACCGGCGCCTGCGCCGCCGTCCAGGCCTTGAGGGCGCGGTCGAGATCCCGGCTCCCGAGATTGTTCGCGAGCGCCATCGGGGCCTTGAGCGTCGCATGAAAGCCGTAGCGGCGGGCCGAGCGCGTCAGGGCGTGGCGCCGCTCGGGATCGAGCCCGCCGACATCGGCCTCGTAGCTGGTGTTGGTCGCCGCATCCCGCCCGAGCCAGATCGAGGCATGCCGCCAGAGTTCGCCGGTGATCGGTGGAGCGTAGTAAAGGCCATAGCGTTCGGGCATCGGGCACCGCGGGCGATTCGATTGAGCTTTGGGCCGGGACGGCGACCGCTAGATGCCCCCCATGCCGGGCGGTTGACAAGACCGGATTCCTGTGAGGTCCGGTCGGCGACAAGCTCGCCTTGAACATCACCCCCTTGGGCGGTTACTTCGCAGGGCCTGCCCGAGTTCCACCCCCCGGGGAAAATCGCCCGTGTCCCGCGCCTTGCTCGAACGCCTGTTCCACGCCGCCGTCGCCCGCGCCCAGCCGGCGCTCTCGATCCGGCAGCACCTGCCGCCGAAGCCCGCCGGGCGCACCGTCGTCGTCGGCGCCGGCAAGGCCTCGGCCCAGATGGCGCTCGCCTTCGAGGCGGCCTGGGACGCCCCGCTTTCGGGGCTCGTGGTCACGCGCTACGGCTACGGCGTGCCGTGCCGGCGCATCGAGGTCGTCGAAGCCGCCCATCCGGTCCCCGACGCCGCCGGGGAGGCTGCGACACGCCGTCTGCGCGAGGCGGTGCGCGGCCTCGGCCCCGACGACCTCGTCGTGGCCCTGGTCTCGGGCGGGGGCTCGGCGCTGCTGGCGGCCCCCGGGCCCGGCATGGCGCTCGCCGACGAGCAGGCCGTCAACGCGGCCCTCCTTGCGTCGGGCGCCCCGATCGGCGTGATGAACGCCATTCGCAAGGAGCTCTCCGCCGTCAAGGGCGGGCGCCTCGCCGCCCTCGCCGCGCCGGCGCGGGTCGCAACCCTCGTCGTTTCCGACGTGCCCGGCGACGATCCGGCAATCGTCGCCTCGGGCCCGACCGTGCCGAGCGCCTCGACGCGCGAGGAGGCCCGGCGGCTGGTCGAGCTCTATGGCATTGCCCTGCCGGCGGCCGCCGCGGCGCTCCTTGCATCAGGCCAGAACCCGGCGCCGCGCCCTGACGATTCCGTCTTCGCCCGCAACACCGTCGAGGTGATCGCCTCGGCCAGCCTCTCGCTCGAGGCCGCGGCCGAGACGGCCCGCGCCGCCGGCATTCCGGCCGCCATCCTCTCGGACGCGATCGAGGGCGAGGCGCGCGAGGTCGCCAAGGTCCATGCGGCCATCGCCCGCGAGGTCAGGACGCGCAACCGCCCGTTTGCGAAGCCCGTGCTGCTGCTCTCGGGCGGGGAGACGACCGTTACGCTGCGCGGCAAGGGGCGGGGCGGCCGCAACGCGGAATTCCTGCTCGCCTTCGCCCTCGCGGTGGATGGGCTCCCCGGAATTGCCGCGCTCGCGGCCGATACCGACGGCATCGACGGCACCGAGGACAATGCGGGCGCCTTTGCGGATGGCACGACGGCCCGGCGCCTGCGCGCCGCCGGCATCGATCCCCTCGCGGCGCTCGCCGACAACGACGCCTATGGCGCGTTCGCCGCGATCGGCGATCTCTTCGTCACCGGCCCGACCGGCACCAACGTCAACGATTTCCGCGCGATACTGATCGAATAGGCTTAGGCGCCGCCCGCGCCAATTCAGCGCGCCTTCGCCTTGCGCCCCGGTTCTTCGATTTTCGGCAGGAAAATCGTCAGGAGGCCCATCGCCGGCAGGAACGAGCAGATGTTGTAGACGAAATCGATGCCGCGCCAGTCCGCGACCTCGCCGAGCAGCGCCGCCCCGATTCCACCGACCCCGAAGGCAAGGCCGAAGAAGAGGCCGGCGACGAGGCCCACGCGGCCCGGCAGCAACTCCTGCGCGAACACCACGATCGCCGAAAAGGCCGAGGCGATGATGAGCCCGATGATGACGGTCAGCCCGGCCGTCACGGGCAGGTTGGCGTAAGGCAGTGCGAGGCTGAAGGGCAGCGTGCCGAGGATCGAGAACCAGATCACGAAACGCGTGCCGAACCGATCGACGATGGCGCCGCCGCCGACCGTGCCCACCGCCACCGCAGCGAGATAGAGGAAGAGCAGCAGCTGCGATTCCGGCACCGTGACGTGGAATTTCTCGATCACGTAGAAGGTGTAGTAGCTCGACAGGCTCGTGAGATAGGTGAACTTGGAGATCACCAGCACGACGAGGACGGCGATCGCCATCACCACGCGTCCGCGCGGCAGCGCCTCGTGCGCGAGGCGGGGCCGGGCGGGGCCGCGGCTCGAGATATGGGCCGCGTACCAGCCGCCCACCTGCCAGAGCACCACCATGCCGACGAGGGCGGCGACGGAAAACCACTCGATCGATTGCTGGCCCTTCGGCACCACGACAAAGGCGGCGAGCAGCGGTCCGATCGAGGAGCCGAAATTGCCCCCCACCTGGAATAGAGATTGGGCAAGGCCATAGCGGCCGCCCGAGGCGAGCCGCGCCACGCGCGAGGATTCGGGGTGGAAGACCGACGAGCCGAGCCCGATGAGGCCGGCCCCGAGCAGCAGCATGCCGTAGCCCCGCGCATTGGCGAGGACGATGAGCCCGATCAGCGTCGAGCCCATGCCGGTCGCCAGCGAGTAGGGCAGGGGGCGCTTGTCGGTGTAAAGGCCGACGATCGGCTGCAGCAGCGAGGCGGTGACCTGGAAGGTCAGGGTCAGCAGCCCCACCTGGCCGAAATCGAGCCCGTAATTGTCCTTGAGCAGCGGATAGCTCGCGGTCAGCAGCGACTGCATCATGTCGTTGAGCAGGTGGCAGAAGCTGACGGCGAGAATGATCGTGAAGGCCGTCTGCTCCGGCCGGGCGCCGGAAAGCGTGGTGTCGGTCATGTGAGGCTCCCCGCCGGTACCGCGCGCAGCAAAGCGCCGGCCGGCGGCCATTGCCCGGTCGCGGGCACGGCAGCCCTCATACACCTCCTGAGGGTAATGTCGAGTACGGTCGGGACCCGGGCGGTTCGCCCGGAGCGGCCTGCCGCTAGAACTTGAAGCGCACGCCGACCGTGTCGGCGTTCGAGCCGTCGAGGTCCATCAGCGAGCCGAAGCCGCCCGAGCGGTGCTGCGCGCGCCAGAACACTTCGACATTGGGATTGACCTCGGGCATCGAGAGGTCGATTTCGGGCCCGAGATAGTAGAGCAGCTTGCCGCCCGTGCCGAACCGGTCGAACGGGTGTGTCGAGGCGCGCACCGCCTCCGAACCGATGAGCCCGGTGACGGCGCTGAACCCGGCGGTCATGGCGAGCCCGGCATGCACGGGGCCGAGGTCGACGCCATCGTATCGGGCCACCGCGCCGACCCAGGCCTCCCCCGAGAGCGGCGGGAAGGACTGCGTGCCGAGGAAGGTCGTCTGCCCGTTGAAATTGAAGCGGGCGCCGAGCCCCGCTTCGCCGCCGAACCGCACATCGCCCCAGCGCCAGAAGAACTGCTGGTAGCCGGCGCCGATGAAGGCGTTGGGCTCCCAGGTCGCCGACCAGGGCGTGAAGCTCTGGGTGAAATAGTCCTCGTGGAACAGGCCGCCGAAGAAGAACACGTCGCGGTCCCAGCTTTCGACGGGCGTTGCCATGGTCTCGAGCGCCGAGCCGGAGAAGGTCTGCGCGACGGCGGGCGGGCTGATGCCGACGAGCGACAGAGCCAGCGCCACGGCCCCGATTCCGATCCCAAGCTGCCCCATCATGCCCCCACCGCGGCTTCGTCCGCCAAATTTGTGCCATGAGCCGCGCGACCTGTCGACCCGCCGGACGGAATCTTCCCTTACGAAGAACGAATTGTTGATCGGGTGCGGTCAATTCGCAGCATTGCCGCAAGGCTGCCCAGAGGGCCCGCCGGGGCTTGGCAGGGCGGCGCCGGCAGCGTTAAGTGCGGCCCGCGAGCGTCGCGGGAGGATTTGAGCTTGGCCAAGAAGAAGATCGCCGTCATCGGCGTGGGCAAGATCGCGCAGGACCAGCACCTGCCGGTGATCGACAAGAGCCGGGATTTCACCCTCGCCGCGACCGTCTCGACCCGCGGCCTCGGCCATGGCGACGTCCCCGTCTTCAAGACTCCCGCCGAGCTCTACAAGGCCATGCCCGAGGTCAAGCTCGTCGCCATCTGCACGCCGCCGACCGTCCACCACCAGATGGTCATCGAGGCGCTCGATGCCGGCATGGACGTGCTGCTCGAAAAGCCGCCGACCCCCACCGTCTCCGAGTTCGACGACCTCGTCGCCCACGCGAAGAAAAAGGGCCGGGTGCTCTTCCAGACCTGGCACAGCCGCTACAATGCCGCGGTGGACGAAGCCAAGAAGCTGCTCAAGAAGCAGGGCGTGGCATCGGTGCGGATCGACTGGCGCGAGAGCGTGCGCAAATGGCATCCCGGCCAGGAATGGGTCTGGCAGCCCGGCGGCTTCGGTGTCTTCGACCCGGGCATCAACGCCATGTCGATCTTCACCAAGATCATGCCCTTCCCCGTCTTCGTCGAGAGCGCCCGGCTCAAGTTCCCGTCCAACCGGCAGACGCCGGTCGACGTCGAGATCGTCTTCAAATCGGCCGAAAGGCACCAGCCGAAGCTGAGCGCCGGCTTCAACTGGCTGGAGAC
>DASZTU010000255.1:0-11865 GCA_035547975.1 Devosiaceae bacterium
CTCGCGCGTATTGCCGAGGGTCAGCAAGCGGCAGAGCCGGCCATAGGCGTCGCGGTCGGTGGGATAGGCGACGATGTCCGGCGTGCCGTCGGCGAACACCAGCCGCACCCCGACGACATAACGGAAGCCGCGCGTGGCCGGCTCGGTCTCGGGATCCTCGCGCAGCTGCCTGAGGGCCGAATAGGCCCGCACGACGCCCGCAAAACTGTTGCGGTCGCAAAGCCCGAGGCCGGTCAAGCCCTTGGCGACCGCTGCGGCGATCAGTTCCTCGGGGTCCGAGCCGCTGTGGAGGAAGGAAAAATTGCTCGTCGCCATCAGCTCGGCATAGGCGGGCGGATCGAGCTCGGGGGCGGGCGCCGTTTCGCCGGCGATCGACCGCGCCCGCCTCAGGGTAATGTCGACGACCTTGTTCACGCAAACACTCCATGCAGGAACCAGGCGGGCGTGGCGTTTGGGGCATAAAACCCCTCACGGAAGAGCCAGAAACGCTGCCCGGCCTCGTTTTCGGCGAGGAAATAGTCGCGCGTCGTGAGCCCGGGATCGAAGGTCTCGAGCCGGGTCTCGTGCGCGCCATCGTCGAGCCGCCGCGTGGCGGCGGGCACGGCTTCGGCATTCCACCATTCGGGGGCGATGCGTTCGGGCCCCGCGGCCTTGACGAAGCGGTAGTAGACGCGCCGCCAGACCATCCCCTGGGGCGGGCCGTCCGGCACTTCGGCCATCGCGACCTCGATCGGCTCGGGCTGCGGCAGAAGGCGCAAGGGACGCGGGCGGGCGGCATCGGGCAGGGCAAGCGCGTCGTCGGGGGTTTTGGCGATCACCGATTCGAACCGCGCCGCCTGCTCGGGAATGTGGCTGTTGACGAACTTGATCCGCGTCACGGCCCCGCCGCCGAGCCGGCTCGCCAGGCGGTCGTAGAGCCGGTCGAGATCGGCGGTCCCGTCCTGCGTTTCGAAGGCGCCGATCTGCGCCGGGGCGAGCGGCGACAGAAGGCTCGCCCCGAGCCGGATCATGTCGATGCCGAAGCCGGCATCGTATTCGGCCCCGAGCCGCTCCGAACGGTGGGCGAACAGCCGCGCAATATGGCCGGCGTCGCGCGTCGCCCGCGCCGCGTTGACGGTGAGCGTCATGACCTTGTGATCGACGCGGTAGAGGAAGAGATGGAAGCTCTGCGCCCCCATTCCTTCCCGCTCGAGCGCATGGGAGAGGCGCAGGGCGAGGTCGTGGGCGGTCATCAGTACGTCGTCGAGCAGCCCGATCGGCTCGGCGAAGCGCCGCTCGGCGAAATGCTCGGCAGGCGGCAGGCGCGGCTTCAGCCGCTCCTCGATGTGGCCGAGGGACTGGTCGAGCCGCAGCACGAGGGAGGCCCCGAACCGCGCCGTCAGCGACTGCCGGTTGCGGCCGTAAAGCTGGCCGATGCGCTTGAGGCCCAGCCGCGTGAGCCCTTCGATCTGGTCTTCCCCGAGGCGGAGCGCGGAGACCGGAAGCGGCGCCAGCACCTCCCGGACGTCGCCACTCGCGATCCGCCCGGGGTCGAAATGCGCCAGTGCCCAGGCGGCGCCGATGCTGTCGGCAATGGCGCCAGAAACCGCAAAGCCCAGATTTTTCAGCCGGCCGGTCACGGCTTCGAGCATGGCCTGCTCGCCACCGAAGAGGTGGCTCACCCCGGTGATGTCGAGCACGAGATCGCCATAGGCGGCCTCGTCGGTCAGGACCGCGACGAGGGGGCTCGCATAGGAATGCCAGTCGGCGAAATCGCCGAAAATCGCCTCGAGCACCGGCCGGTTGATTTCGCGCACCTGGAGCGCGGGACAGAGCGCGCGCGCATCCGAGAGGCTCTGGCCGGCATAAAGGCCGGCGAGGCGGGCGCGCTCGTCGAGCTCGACGAGCCGCATGGCGCCCTTCTGCTTTTCGTAGAGCGCCAGCGGCAGACGCAGCGCGGCGAGCGCTGGATCAGCCCGCTTGAGACAATCGGTCGCCCAGCACGGCAGGTGGAGCACCAGATGGCGCCGGGCGGGAAAGTCCGCCGTCGCCAGATGTCCCTGCTGTGCCAACGGGCTCGAACCCATCGCCGGTCCAATCCAATAGAAACCCGATCCCGGCCTGCATGAGGCCGGGTCCAAGCCGTCCCTTTTCCAACTCCACCTGCCAGCGCGGCTGCCCTGGCGCCGCCGTATCGAAGGGGGGCGCCTGGCTCGAGGCCGGGCTGATCCGCCACCTGAGGCGGGCCGCACTGGCCGCGCGTCCCTGGCCGTAGCGCAACAGCAGCACCGACGCGCCGCCGCTCGCCGCCCTGAGGCTCAGCCGGCGTGAAGCGGTGAAATCGAGCGCCTTGGGCTCACCCAGCATTTCGGCCACCACCGCGGCGACGGCCCGGCAGGCGGTCGCCTCTTCGACTGCCCAGAGCAGATCGACCGGATTGGCGAGGCGGGCGACGATGAGCTGCTCGGGCGAAAAACCGAAGCTTTTGAGGCCGGGCCCATAGGGCAGCCCCATTTCCTTGCCTTCATGGGCGAGCTGCAGGAAAAGCACCGCCGGCCGCGCCGGGCTGAGCAATCCCCGGGCGAGCCCCAGCGCAAAGCCGAACGCCGCCCCGCCGTCCCGCTGCTGGTCGGCATAGATTTCGTGGAGGAGCCCCCCCGGCGGATTGAGCAGGGCGCCGTAGCGGCCCGGCCTTTCTCCCTGCGGCACGGCGGGGGCGCTCGCCAGGGGCGGGCGTTTCTCGATTCCGGCGATTCTCTCGCGTAACTGCGAAAGCTGCTGTTCCCTTCTGACGCCTGGCATGATGACGTCCCGTTTCTCGACCAACACATGGTTTTTTGCGAAAGCCCAATGCCTCCGCAAAACCGGCTACCGCCCGTTCCACCCGAGCGGGCTTCGGCGGGGAACCCGCTCCAGCCAATGGTCCGGCTGACAACCTCCGAAGAAAGAAGCCGGCCCACGCTCTAGAACAAATAGAGAACATCCGAATCCCGTCCGGAGTCAAGAGGACTCTGAAAAGACTCGTCTTTCTCCCTTATCGGGCCCGCCGTCCGGGCTTACGGTCCACGCGAGTTATGCTAGAGAGGCCCCATCGCAACGAGGCGCGTGAGCAGCGTGGACCAGCCCCGGAGCCGCACCATCCACGTGGCCCTGAACTTCAACGACAGATACTGGGCCCTGGCCTACACGGTGATGCGCTCGATCTGCCTCACCACGACCCGCCGCCGCGATCTCGTCTTCCACCTCTGCCACGGGCCGCTCAGCGCCGACCACGCCGCGTTCCTCGACCGCATCGGGACCGAGTTTCCCGTCCGCCTCTGCCACCACGATCCCGAAACAGATGCCGAATTCGGCCGCATCCTCGACCAGCTGCCCACGACCGAACGCTTTCCGCGCATCGTCTATGGGCGCCTGCTGCTCGACCGGCTGCTCCCGAGAGAGGTCGAGCGCGTCCTCTATCTCGATTGCGACGTCATGGTCCGCCGCCCCATCGAGGAGCTTTACGACCTCGATCTAGAGGGCATGGCGATCGGCGCCGTCGCCGACCCCTATCACGACGGCATCAAGCTCGGCCGGGACATCCGCACCAAGCAGAGCCCGTTCGATTCGGCACAGCCCTATTTCAACTCGGGCGTCCTGCTGATCGACCGCGCCGCCTTCGCCGCCGCCGACCTGCCGGGCAGGATCGCCGAGTTCGCCCGCACCGGCCTTCTGTCGCAGCTCTACTTCGACCAGGACATCCTCAACCTGGTGTTTGCCGGCAACTGGCTCGAACTGCCGTGGCGGTTCAACCTCCTCGAACCGCGCAAGCCGCATGAAAGCCTCGGCCCGGTGATCCTCCACTATACCGGCCACCGGCGCCCGTGGTGGCCGTATTCCGGTGTCGCCTTTTCGCGCACCTACAGGCACGTCATGACCAACGAGGTGTTCTACCGGCAATTGCGCGAGCGCATCCGCGGCCGGCTCGGCTCGCTCATCGGCCGCCGCCCGTGACCCGCCCCATCCACATCGCGCTGACCTTGGACGACGGCTTCTGGGCCCCGGCCTATGCCACCATGCGATCGGTGGCGCTCGCCAGCCGCGAGCGCGAAAACCTCGTCTTTCACGCCATCCACAGCGGCCTGACGGCGGCGCACCGCCGGCAGCTCGACAAACTCGCGGCCGAATTTCCGGTCGCTCTCGACCATCTCGATCTCGCCGGGCAGCCCGATTATGCCGATCTCGTCCGCCGCCTGCCGGTCCGATTCGCCTATAGCCCGGTGATCTATGCCCGGCTGCTGCTCGACCTCCTGCTGCCCCAGGTATCGCGTATCGTCTATCTCGACAGCGACCTGCTGGTGCGCGGCCCCATCGAGGAGCTTTACGACCTCGACCTCGGCGGGCATGCCATCGCGGCCGTCATGGATCCGCATCGCCACCGCGCCATGCTCGGCCGCGACTTCCGGCTCAATGGCGATCTCTTCGACTACCGCCAGGCCTATTTCAATTCCGGTGTGATGGTCATCGACAACGCGCGCTATGCCGCCGCCCGGCTCCCCGAATTGATGCAGCGCCTTGAAGCGAGCGGCACCATGGCCCGCATCCAGTTCGACCAGGCCGCCCTCAATATCGCCTTCCGCGACCAGTGGCTGCCGCTCGATTTCCGCTGGAACCTCATCAACCCGCATCCCGCGCACGAAGCGCTCGAGCCGCACATCGTCCACTACACCGGGCCAAACAAGCCCTGGCACCTGATGAGCCGGACGGCCTTCGCCCAGGCCTACCGGCACACCATGACCAACGATTTCTTCTATGCCTATTGGCGCGAACGCCAGCTGCGCCGGCTCCGGCGCCCCTTCGGGCGAGGCTGAGGCATGGGTGCCCCGCTCCACGTCACCTTGACCTTCGACGACGGGTTCTGGGGCCCGGCCTACGCAACCATGCGCAGCGTGTGCCTCTCGACCACGCGCCGCCCGGACCTGATCTTCCATCTGTTCCACCTCGGCCTGCGGCCCGAGCATCGCGCCGACCTCGATGCCATTGCCTCGGAATTCGGCGCGACCGTTTTGCACCGGCCGCTCGAGGCCGAGCCGGAAGTCGCCGCTTTCCTCAATTCCCTGCCCGGCACGCGCGACTTCCCGCCGATCGTTTACGCGAGGCTGCTGCTCGATCGCCTGCTGCCACCCGGGATCGGCCGCGTCCTCTATCTCGACAGCGATCTTTACGTGCGCGCGCCCGTCGAGCGGCTGCTCGAAATGGACCTCGAGGGCAAGAGCCTCGCCGCGGCGCCCGAGCCGGGCCGCCACCACCTGATCCGCGGCGACGACATGCGCAGCCGCATGGCGCCGTTCGATCCGGGCGAGCCCTATTTCAACTCGGGCGTCCTCGTCATCGATCGCGCGGCCTGGGCGCGCGCCGACCTCCCGGGCTTTCTCGCCGATCTCCAGCGCTCGGGCGAAATACACCGCCTCTACCACGACCAGGACGTGCTGAACCTCAGGTTCAGGGGCGACTGGCTGCGGCTCGATCCGCTCTGGAATCTCACCAAGCCGCACCCGGCGCTGCGCGCGCTCGATCCCATGATCGTCCACTATACGACCGGCATGAAGCCCTGGAACACGCTGAGCTATGTGGCGTTCGGCTCGTCCTACAAGCACGTGATGACGGCAGAAGTCCGCCGCCGCTACATCGCCTACCGCCGGCGGCGCTGGTGGGCGCGGCTTTTCGGCCGGCCCGGCCGATCAACCAATGCTGAGGCAATTGAGCGGGAACCTCCGACCCGCTAAGGCTTTTCCAGCGCAAGGAGCCGCCGTGTTCGACGCCATCGCCCGTTTCTTTTCGACCGCCTCCAGCGACCGCCTGGACAATGACGATCCGCGTCTCGCCGTCGCGGTGCTCCTCGTGCACCTCGCCGCCGTGGATGGCACCGTAGGTGACGAGGAAAAGCTCGCGGTGCGCCGGGCGCTGCAGGAGCATTACGGCATGGCCGAGGAGGACGTGCGGGCGCTGGTGCGCGAGGCCCGCCGGCGGGATGCCGAGGCCGTCGATTTTTACCACTTCACCTCGGCGCTGGCGCAGCTCGAGGAACAGCAGCGGATCGCCATAGTGCGCATGATGTGGCAGGTGGTGTTCGCCGACAAGAAGAACCATGAGCTCGAGGACAACATGGTCTGGCGGATCGCCGAGCTCATCGGGGTTTCGGCGCGGCAGCGCACCATTCTGCGCAACCAGATGGCCAGGGGCGAGGCGGGGCCGGCGGCCTGAATACACCGCCCGCCGGCCGCGATGGCCCTTGCCGCCTGTCGGCCAATCGGCCGCTCGCTTGCTTTCCGTGGCCTTTCCGAGTGAAAAGGCCCGGGAACGCTCCTCCCAAGAAAGCTCACATGAACATCGACGCCATCCCCATCGGCAGGAACCCCCCCGACGATCTCAACGTCATCATCGAAGTGCCGCTCGGTGGCGAGCCCATCAAGTACGAGGTGGACAAGGCCTCCGGCGCCCTGTTCGTCGACCGCTTCCTCTATACGCCCATGCGCTATCCGGGGAACTACGGCTTCATCCCGCACACGCTGTGCGGCGACGGCGATCCGCTCGACGTGCTGGTGATGAACTCCCGCCCGCTCGTTCCCGGCGCCGTGGTGCGCGTTCGCCCGGTCGGCGTGCTGTTCATGGAAGATGATGGCGGCGAGGACGAAAAGATCCTGGCGCTCCCCGTGCACAAGCTCACCGCCATGTACGACAATGTGCACGATATCGGCGACATGCAGGCCATCCAGGTCGAGCGGGTCAAGCACTTCTTCAGCCACTACAAGGATCTCGAGCCCGGCAAGTGGGCGAAAATCGATTCCGTCGGCGATCTCGCCGCCGCCCGCAAGGTGATCGCCGATGCGATCGAGCGGGCCAAAGCCGGCAAGGACTGAACGGGGATGCCCGGCCGCGTCGTCATCCTCAACGGGGCGCCGCGGTCGGGCAAAACGAGCATTGCGCGGGCGCTGCAGGATCGCCCCGGCGGCCTATGGATCAATCTCGGGGTCGATGCCGCGATCGCCATGACGCCGGCGCATCTGCGCCCCGGGATCGGCTTGAGGCCGGGAGCCCAGCGGCCCGATCTCGAGCCGTTCGTGCTCCGGCAATACGCGGCGCTCTTTGCGGCGATCGCCATCCACGCCGAGGCCGGTCTCGACGTCGCCGCCGATTTCGGCATCCATGACGGCTATAGCCGCCCGCTGCGCATCTGGGACATCCTCGAGGCAACCTTCGCCGGCCTGCCGGTCCTCACCGTCGGGGTGCTCTGTCCCGCCGACGTGATCGCCGAGCGCCGCGCCATCCGTCCCGTCGCGGGTCTTGCCGGGGACGACGCCTCGCCGCTCATCGCCACATGGCAGCGGGAAGTACACCTGGGTCACGAATACGGACTGACCCTCGACACGGCCGTGAAAAGCCCCGGCGAATGCGCCGAAACCATCCTTCAGCTCTTGAGCACGCTCGCGAGGTGATCGCCGAGCCGAAGCGCGAGCAGCGTGATCGTATAGGTCGGGTTGGCATGGCCCGAGGTCGCAAAGACGCTCGAGCCCCCGATATAGAGATTGTCGAGGCTGTGGACCTTGACGTTGGCGTCGACGACGCTCGTTTTGGGATCGGCGCCCATCCGGGTCGTCCCCATGTGGTGGTTGCCGCCCGCGAGCTGGTCGAGCGTCGGCGTTTTTCCCTCGAGGATCCAGTCGAGGATCTTGAGCCGCGCCACGTCGTATTGGGCGAAAAGCCGGCCGGTTTCGCTGGCGCAGGTCTCAATGGTGCGGAAATCGGTCTCGGTCAGCGACCATTTGAGCTCCATCGTCCGGAGCCCGAAGCGGTCGCGCGTTGAGGCGAGCATCACCCGGCTCTCGGGGTTGAGCTGCTGCTCGCCGACGATGAACGCGTCGCCCACGAGCCCGGGGCAGGGCGATGGCTTGCCGTCGATCGCCGCCTTGAGCAGGTCGTCGAAATCGACGTCGCAGGGCGGGACCGGCTTCATCTCGCCGGTGAAATCGCCGCCGTTCCACTGGTTCTGGTCGCCCACGCGCATGCCGAAATTGAGGATATGCCGGTCGCGCATCATCTGCTGCGAGGGGGCATAGACGAGGAGCCAGTCGAGCGGTTTGCGGAACACGACTTTCCCGAGCTCGGCATGGAGGTGCTCCATGAAGTAGCGCCCGACGATGTCGTTCTCGTTGCCGAGCCCGACCGGGATGTCGTTGGTCATGTTGAGGAGGGCGCGGGGATTTTCGAGCCCGCCGAGACAAAGCGCATAGGCCCGGGCCTTGACGACGAACGGGTCGGGCCGCTTGAACGACCGGAAGACCGCCTGCGCCACGCTGTGCTTTTCGGCATCGAGCCTGAGGTCGACGAGATTGGCGTTGAAGAACACCTCGATGTTCGGCGAGGCCCGCAGCTCGGCCTCGTATTTCTCGCCGAAGCGCGTGATCGGGCGGCTGAAGCGGAAGAAGCGCGGCACGAGCTCGTCCTGGCCGGCCGGAAAGATGTCGGGCGGCGTGCGGTCGGCCGGCAGGTCGAGGATTTCGTCAGCCTCGGCGGCATAAGGCAGGAGGTCGTCCAGTTTGATCGGCCAGCCGCTCAGCGGGTTGTCCGGGTTCGGCTCGAAATCATAAGGATCGAGCAGGTGCGTCCAGCCGCCCCAGTGGTTGGACGAGCCGCCGAAATACCTGAGCCGCGTGGCGTCGAGCGCGTAGTAGGGCTGGCCGGTGTTTTCGCCCTTGTAGAGGTCCTGGGAATCGGGCGTGAGCTCGCGCCCGCCCGCCTCGAACAGGCCAACCGACAAGCCCTTCGCGCCGAGGCGCCGCGCCAGCGTTACGCCGGCGGGGCCGCTGCCGATGACGCAGACGTCGTAGACCTTGCTGACGAAGCGGTTGGTGCTGACCGTCTCGGCGTCCTGGATCATCGCCGGCCGAGCCTCTCAAGGTCGTCGGCGCGCAGCACCCAGCCGCGATGCAGCACGGTGCGGCCGGCGGCGTGGGCCGGGGCGGCGCCGATCACGGCGATAACGGGCGCCGCGGCGAGGCCCTTGAGCACCTCGCGGCGGGTGGTGGCCGCGCCGGCTCGCGCCGGCCCTTTCGACATCTTCATTCGGTTCAGTGGCCTCCGGCCATGCTCGGGGCACCGTGGTCGGGCGCCTGCCGGACGAAGAACGCCGCGACTATGGCGAAAAGCGAGATGACCGCTCCACACAGGAACGCGACCCGCACGCCGCCGGCCAGCGCGTCGATGGGCAGCGCGCCGCCCGCCGTGAGGGCGCCCGTCTGCGCCTGCATGAGCGCCACGAGCAGGGCGACGCCCGCCGCCCCCGCCACCTGCTGGGTCGAGCCGAGGATGGCGCTGCCGTGCGAATAGAGCTCGGGCTTCACCGAGGAGAGGCTCACGGTGAACAGCGGCGTGAAGAGCAGCGCAAAGCCGACGCTCATGATCACGTGCCCGGCGAGGATGAAGCCCCAGAACGTGTCTGGGCCGAGGAGTGTCATCGCCCACAGCACGGCCGAGGTGATGACGATGCCGGGGACGATGAGCCGGGTCGGGCCGACCCGGTCGTAGAGCCGCCCGACGCGCGGTCCGAGGAGGCCCATCAACAGACCGCCCGGCAGGAGCAGGAGGCCGGTCCTCAGCGTATCGAGCCCGAGGACGTTCTGCAGATAGATCGGCAGGATGATGACGGTGCCGAACATGCCCATCATCATGATGGCCATCATGAGGACCGAGACGGTGAAGTTCTTGCTGGCGAAGGTCCTGAGGTCGAGGAGCGCCGCCTCCCGCTTCTGCAGCGCGATCTGCCGGAGGACGAACACGACCATCGCCACCGAGCCCACGGCGAGAGCCAGCCAGCCCGGCACCGGCGCTTCGGGGACGACGAGGTTCGACAGCCCATAGACGACCCCGCCAAAGGCCAGCGCGGAAACGATGACCGAGGCCACATCGAGCGGCGCATAGCGGGGCGTCGTGACGTTGACGATGCGGGTCGCGCCGAGCGCCAGGGCCCCGAGCGCGATCGGCAGCACCAGGACGAACAGGAAGCGCCAGTCGAGATAGTTGAGGATGAGCCCCGAAATTGTCGGGCCGATCGCCGGGGCGACGGACATGACGATCGAGATGTTGCCCATGGTCTTGCCGCGGCGATCGGGCGGCACGAGCGTCATGACCGTGGTCATGAGGAGCGGCATCATGATGGCGGTGCCGGAGGCCTGGACGATACGCGCGACGACGAGGACACCGAGGTTGGGCGCGAGCGCCGCCGCCAGCGTCCCAAGGCTGAAGAGGCTCATCGCCAGCATGAAGATCGGCCGGGTGTTGAGGCGCTGCAGCAGAAAGCCGGTGACCGGGATCACGACCGCCATGGTCAGCAGGAAGGCCGTCGTCAGCCACTGCGCGGCGCCCGCATCGACCCCGAGGCTCGCCATCAGGCGTGGAATGGCGACGCCCATGATCGTCTCGTTGAGCATCACGACGAAGGCCGAGACGAGCAGCAGGTTGATGACGAGAGTGTTGCGCGCCGCATGCGTCGGATGGTTCGGCTCCAGCATTGCCGCCTCGAAGGTGGGGCTTTCGGTGCTCATTTCGCTTTTCCCGGTTGCTGTCAGAACGGCGAAGGGCGTCTCCTATACGAGCCCGGCGTGACAGGAAAGGTCAGGGGGCTCGACGCGGAATTCAACTCTTCAACTCACCGACGAGCGAAGCCGGCGGGATTCGACATCGGCTCGGCGATTTTCCCTCGCCGAACCGGCCCGCGACCTGATCGCCACAAAGCCGCCCCGGATGGAAACGCTTCGTTAATGCTTCTCGAAGGTTGCTCCGGCTCGTTTACCAACGGTAACCAACCGGCCCCTAGCGTGGAGGCGCGCGCCCATCGGTATTTCGGCGCCGCAGAAGGGGTCAGTCATGCATCGCCACATCGCACCACCCTTGGCTCGGGGCCTCGTCGCGCTTGGGCTGCTGCTTGCGCCGCTCTATGGCTGTTCCAGCCTCGATTTCGGCAGCAGTTTCGGGGGCGCGCCGCAGCCGGTGGCCCAATTGCCTGACACCGGCAACATGACCGCCGACGTCGCGCTGGCGAGCGCGCGCAGTCATTTCCGCAACAGCGATTTCGGCTACTCGGCCGAGCTCTACAAGAAGGTGGTCGAGCTCTCGCCCAAGAATCCGGAGGGCTATGTGGGGCTCGGCGCCTCCTACGACCAGCTTGGCCGCTTCGACCTCTCGGACCGGGTCTATGCGACGCTCTACAAGCTCACCGGCGGCACGACCCAGTACTACAACAACCTCGGCTATTCCTACCTGCTGCGCGGCGACACCAAATCGGCCCTCGCCAATTTCCGCAAGGCCAAGTCGATCGATCCCGGCAATGTGGTGGTCGCCAACAATCTGCGCCTGCTGGCGAGTGCAACCGGCCGGGCGTGAAGTCGCCCTGCGGCTTGCTGCTCCTGTCCGGCGTGAAGCGCGGGGGGCGGCGCTAGCGTCCCCTGTCAGCCGTGGCGGTTTTAGGGGCGGGTGGTGGTCGCGGTCGTCGTCGAGGCGGACGAACTGCTGGCGGCCGGCGGAATGACGTTGCCGTTCCGTCCGAGCCCGCCCTTCCGGTACATGGAGCGCTTCGAGGGATCGATGGTTTCGGCCTCGAGATTGGCCTTGACGGCGTCGCCCGCGGAATAGCCGACCCGGTCGGTGTGCTGGACGTAATCGTAGCTGCATCCGCCGAGCGGCAGGGCCAGCAACGCCGCGAGCCACGCAACGAGGTGCGAGCGCCTCATTTCCCGTCCCCCAGGTCGATGATGTAGCCATAGGGCCCGTGGATGCCGGCCCCCTGGAGCGTTTTGGGCGAAACCTCGAGCTTGCCTTCGGCGAAGAACTGCCGGTCGTTCGCCGGCACGG
>DASZTU010000256.1:0-8439 GCA_035547975.1 Devosiaceae bacterium
GCGGTTGAGGTTGTCCTGCAGCACCAGCGCCATCGACTTGAGCGAGTCGAAGCCGGTGGGCGTCAGGATCTCCATGGTCAGCGGCTTGTCCTTGCTGAAGCCGGCTTCGGCGAGGAGGGACGCGGCCTTGTCGAGGTCGAACGGGTATTGGTTGGCCGAGTCCGGCAAATAGGTCGGCATTTCCGGCGGGACCGGATTGATCGTGGGCCGCGCGAGGCCGAACCAGATCGTCTTGGTGTAGCTCTCGCGGTCGAAGGCATAGGCCAGCGCCTGGCGGACGCGCTTGTCGTCGAAGGGCTTGCGGGTCGTATTGATGTTGAAGTTCTCGTAGAGCACGTAGGGCTTGGTCTGCACCACGGAGATGCCCGAGATGTCCTTGGCCTGCTGCACGTCCTTGCCTTCGACGAGCGCGACCATCTGCAGCGTGCCGTCCTGGAGGCCGGCGAGGCGGGCCTGCGAATCCGGCACGATACGCCATTCGATGGCGCCGATCTTGGGCGCCTCGCGGTGGGCGTCGTACTTTTCGACGCGGATGTGGTCGCCCGGCGCCCATTCGACGAACTTGAACGGCCCGGTGCCGACCGGCGCCGTGGTGATCGAGCCGATGCTCGCCTCGGAGACGATCTGGATCACCGCGAGATTGGCGAGGAGTCCCGGCACGGTGTTCGCGAGCTTGAGCACGACCGTCGCGTCATCGGGAGCCTCGACGCCCGAGACCGCGACGAGCTGCGGGGCGAAGGGGCTGCCCGTCGCCTTGTCCTGCACGCGCTTGATCGAATAGACGACGTCGGCGGCCTTGAACGGCGAGCCGTCGTGCCAGGTCACGCCCGGCGTGAGCTTGAAAGTCCAGGTCAGGCCATCGGCCGACGTCTCCCAGGACGCCGCCAGCATCGGGTCGGCCTTGAGCGTATCGGGATTGATGTAGACCAGCGCCTCGAACACCGTCGAGCGGATGGTGTGACGGAACACGTCGAGCGGGGACATCTGCGGGTCGAGCGTCTTGATGTCGCTCGAAATGCCGACGACGAGGTCCCCGCCTTCCGCCGCGAGCACCCGCCCCGGCATGCCGAAGGCACCCGCCATCACCGACATCGCCGCGGCGCTTCCGAACAGGCGCAGGAACCGCGCGCGGTTCATGACGGCGAAGCCCTGCCGCGCCTCCTTATCCGACTCCTCCTGATGCATCTTCTCTCTCCCTGATGCGTGCATATTGTAGTTTTGTATACGATTTGCGGCGCGTCAAGCGCGATTGGCTCCCCTCGCGTCACGCCGCCGCCGTCCCGGCCTCCGCAAGGCGCGGGAAATGGCACGCGGCCAGCCGCCCCGGCAGATGCTCGCGCAGGGCGGGCTCCTCGGTGCTGCAGATCTCTTGCGCATAAGGACAGCGGGGGTGGAAGCGGCAGCCGCCGGGCGGGGAAATCGGGCTCGGCATGTCGCCCTTGAGCACGACCCCGCGGCGCAGCTGGCGCGCGTCCGGATCGGGCACGGGGATCGCGGAGAGCAGGGCTTCGGCATAGGGATGGAGGGGCTGCGCGTAGAATGCGTCGGCCGCCGCGAGCTCGACGAGCTTGCCCAGATACATGACCCCGACGCGGTCGGAGACGTGCCGCACGACACCCAGGTCATGCGAGATGAAGAGCATGGTGAGCCCGAGCTCCCGCTGCAGGCGCCGGAGCAGGTTGAGAACGCCGGCGCGCACCGAGACATCGAGCGCCGATACGGGCTCGTCGGCGACGATCAGGCGCGGCTCGGGGGCGAGCGCGCGGGCGATGCCGACGCGCTGGCGCTGCCCGCCCGAGAGTTCGCGGGGCAGGCTCTCGGCGAAATAGCGGGCGAGGCCGACGCGATCGAGGAGCTCGCCGATCGCCTCCGTACGGACACCTGGCGCGGTGCCGCGCAACCGCAGCGCACTGCCGAGGATGCGGCTGATGCGGTGACGCGGGTTGAGGCTCGCATAGGGGTCCTGAAAGATCAGCTGCAGGCGGCGGCGAACCGGCCGCAGCTCCCGCATGGAGCGGTGGGTGATGTCTTCGCCGTCGAAGACGACAGCGCCGCCATCGGGCTCGACGAGCCGGACGACGCAGCGCGCGAGGGTCGACTTGCCGCAGCCCGACTCCCCAACGAGGCCGAGCGTCTCGCCCTCGCGGATGTCGAACGAAACGTCGTCGACGGCGCGCACCTTGCCGCGATCCCGGCCCAGCCATCCGCCGGCAACCCTGAAGTGCTTGGTGAGGTGCTCGATGCGGACGAGGGGCTGGGCGGTCATGGGAGCGCCGCTTCCGCTTCCAGCACGGCGAGCTGGCGCTTGGCCTCGGGCGGCAGCCAGCAGCGGTCGGGATGATCGGCATCGTCCCCGGTCGCGGCGAGCGGCGGCGGCTCGGTGCAGCGCGCGAAGGCGTGGCTGCAGCGTGGCCGGAAGGTGCAGCCCTCAGGGCGCCCCTGCGCGAGGATCGGCGGTGCGCCGTCGATGCTGGGCAGTTCGTCGCTGCGCGGCCGGGTCGGGGAGGGAATCGAGGCGAGGAGTCTTGCGGTATAGGGATGGCGCGGCCGGTGGAAGACGTCGCGGACGGGACCGGTTTCGACGCACTCGCCGGCATACATCACCATCACCCGATCGGCGATCTCGGCAACCACGCCGAGATCGTGGGTGATGAGGATGACGCCCATGCCGTAGCTCGCCCTGAGGCCAAGGATCAGGTCGAGGATCTGCTTTTGCGTGGTGACATCGAGCGCGGTGGTCGGCTCGTCGGCGATCAACAGGGCCGGCGAGCAGGCGAGCGCCACGGCGATCATGGCGCGCTGGCGCATGCCGCCCGAGAACTGGTGCGGGTAGTCGTAGATGCGGCGCGCCGGATTGGGAATGCCGACCTGGGTCAGGAGCTCGATGGTGCGGGCGCGGCGGCCGGCCCGGCCGAGATCGGTGTGGAGGGCCAATACCTCGCCGATCTGGTCGCCGATCCGGTGCAGCGGATTGAGCGAGGTCATCGGGTCCTGGAAGATCATGCCCATGCGGCGTCCGCGCACCTGCCGCAGCGCGCGCTCGGGAATTTTCAGCAGGTCCTGGCCTTCGAAGACGATGCTACCGGCGACTGAAAAGCGCGGGTTGGAGCGGGTAAGCCCGATCAGCGCGCGGGCCGTCAGCGTCTTGCCGCAGCCGGATTCACCGACGATGCAGAGCACTTCGCCCGCGGCGACGCTGAACGACAGCCGGTCGACGAGCGCGACCGGTTCGCGGCCGGTAGCCAGCAAAACGGAAAGGTCGCGCACATCGAGCAGCGGCGTCGGCATCCGGCGGTGCCCTTCACTCAGTAGCTGGGCGTCGAGAAGATCGTCTTTCCACCGACCTTGATCTCGACATCGACCTTGTACCGAGTCAACGCCTCCGGGTTGATTTCGATTCCGAGTCCCGGGGCGTCGGGCAGCACGATCTCGCCCTTGCCGTCGGGCACGATGTGGTTGCGCGTGAGGTCGCGGGCGAGCTGCTGCAGGCCCGTGGGGTACTCGCAGATGGTGTGGTCGGCGAGCCCCACATAGGGCTGGAGCGACGCGCTGAGCGCCAGGTTCGAGGTAAAGGTGTGGTTGATGTAGGTGACGCCGCGCCCGACCGCGTAGTCCGCCACCGCCTTGGCCGGCCCGAGGCCGCCGATGCGGCCGCAGTCGATCTGGATGAAGCCGACCCGGCCGAAATCGATGAGGTGCTCGGCCATGTGGCGGTTGTGCGCCGCTTCCCCGCCCGCGGTCTTGACCGTTTTGGTGCGCTTCGAGAGTTCGCCATAGGCGCCATAGGCGGAGCCGTTGAACGGCTCCTCAAAGAAGGTCACGCGATTGCGCTCCATTGCCTCGAGGCGCGCCGCGGCGGCCTCGACGTCCTCGCCGAAGACCTGGCCGGCATCGATCAGCAGGATGCCGTCGGGGCCGAGGCCTTCGCGCGCCGCATCGAGATGGGCGATGTCGCTCTCGAGCGAGTCCCCGAAGGGCGCCCAGCCGAATTTTGCGGCGCGGAAACCGGCATTGCGGTTTTCCCGCGCGCGCTCGAGCGTCTGCTGCGGGGTCGTGCCGAACAGCACCGACGCATAGGGGATCTTCGGGAAGGCTTTCGGGTAGCCGAGCAACTGATAGGTCGGCACGCCGCGCGCGCGGCCGAGCAGGTCCCACAGGGCCATCTCGATGCCCGACCAGGTGTGGGCGGCCTGCAGCAGGTCCATGCTGTTGTAGGCGATGGTTGCGGCCATGCGCCGGATGTCGTCGGGACCGTCGAGGGTCTCCCCCAGTACCGAGGCCGAGACCGGCCGGCAGGCGCCGTGCGACATCGGCGTGACGAAGGCGGCGATCGAGGGCAGCGGAGACGCCTCGCACTCGCCCCAGCCCTGGTGCCCGCCGGCGGTCACGCGCACGACGAGCGCATCCTGGCTGCCATCCGCCGCCGTGGTGACGTTGGGCATGGCGAGATAGAAGAAGTCTACGCTGTCGACTTTCATTTGGTCCTTGGTCGTGTGTGCCGGGGGCCGGCGATGGGTTTTGGTCAGCGGGCGCGGTTGGCGCCGGTGCGGTAGATGACCGGGTGGGGAACGAAGGTCGTCTCGGGCTCGATGGGGTAGATCGGCCGCGCGCAGAGCTTGTGGCCGAGCGAGGCGACGTTGGCGGAGGTCGAGCCGGGCGCGTCGACGTTGAAGTTCTTTTCGACCCACTGGTCGTACATGTGGAACTCGGTGTGCGGCGACTTCACCACGATGAGGTCGAAGTGCCGCGGGTCGAGCCCGTTTGAATAGTACATGGCCCGGTCGAACAGCATCACCGAGCGCGACATGACGACGACGGTGAAATTGTCGAAGGTGAGGACGGCGGTCGGCCCCGCATCGAGGGCGAGCCGCATGGTTTCGAGCCGCGTGCGGCCGCGCGACAGGCTCTCGACCGTGGCGGTCACCCGCATGGGCGTGAAGCGCCTGTCGTGGGCGCCGCCGAGGGTGACCTCGATCGTCGCGCCGACCCCCGCCGCATGGGCGGCGCGGGCCGCTTCGGGGTCGACGATCTGGGCGAGCACGCGCTTGCGGTAACCGGCATCGCGCAAGGCCGCGATCAGCACGTTGGAATCGCCCGAGGCGCCGGAGGAGGTCGCGTCGGCGGCGTCGGTGAAGAGTACCGGCCCCTCGATCGCGCTCGCGAGCGCAATGGCCTTGTCGACGCTGACGAGCTTGCCGGTGAGGCGCGCCCGGCCGGCCCACATGCCGAGCGCGAGGTTGCGCGCCAGCTCCTCGGCCCAGGCCGCGTCGCTCTCCGCCACGACGATCGCCTGCGTGCAGAGCTCGGGCGCGTCGGTGAAGGGATTGCCGATCATGACGCCCGCGGCGAGCGCGCCCGGATGCCGCTCGCCCAGCTGCGCCTCGCGCAGGATATCGCCGTACCAGCCGGTCTTGGTGATGCACTCGTCGCCGCGCGCCAGCATGGGCACGGTGACGCGCGCGATCACCGGGTGGAGGCCGCGGTCGACGATCTTGAGCAGCAGCTCGGCGGCGCGGCGGCCGGTATCGGCAAAATCGACGTGCGGGTAGGTCTTGTAGATGGTGAGCCCGTCGACGGCCTTCAGCATGCGGTCGGTCAGGATGCCGTGGAGGTCGAGCGAGATGACGATCGGCACACTGCCGAAGAGCTCGCGCAGGGCATCGAGCAGGTTGCCCTCGGGATCGACCTCGCCCACCGCGCCCATGGCGCCGTGCAGCGACACGTAGAGCGCGTCGACCTTGCCGGCGTGGGGGCGTGCGGCGTCGAGCAGCTCGGACCGCAGGCGCTGCCAGTCGTCGGCGGCGAGTAGCCCGGCGCTCCCGGCCCGCGCCGACATGGTCGGCACCACCTCGACATCGGACCGCGCCTCGAACACCGCGAGCGCGCCGCCAACGGCGGTGTTCAGCCCGCGCTGCTGCGCGAGCAGGTCCTCGCCGTGGGCGATGGCGAACTCGGAATAGCCGGAGAGCAGGGGGTTGAAGGAGGAAACCTCCTGCATGCATTCGAGGATCAGAATACGCATGGCGATCCTCAGCCGGCTGCAAGCTTGTCGTCGTAGTCGGACATCACCACGGCGAGGGGGTCGCCGCGCGTCACGCGGCCGGGCGCGGCCGCCATCCAGAGGACGCCGTCCTTGGGGTAGAGCACCTCGATCGGGGGATGGTCGACGTCCTCGATGAAGTGAAGCCAGCCGCACGGCGTGCCGGCCTTCACGGTGTCGCCGGCGTTGTGGGTCGGCTCGAAAAGCGCGCTCGCCGGCGAGAAGGCGTAGGCCGACATGTCGCGCACCATCATGTGCCGCGTCCCGGGCGTGCCGTCGCGCTGGCTGGTGTCGGGCTTGCCCTCGATGACGCCGAAATGCTTGAGGATGTTGTCGACGCCGCGGCGCGCGATGCGCACGCCCTCGACGTTGACCCGGCCATAGCCGCCGAGCTCGGTGCCGAGCGAAATGGCGCCGCGCCGCTCGACGCAGGAGGTAAAGGTCGCCCCCTCGTCGACGCCCCAGAACACGGAATTGAAGGGGGCGCCGAACGCGGCCGCGGCGGCCATGGTCTTTTCGCGGAGGGCCGGATCGGCGACGTAGTGCATGTTGGTCGAGAGCGCCGAATCCATCGAGTGGCCGCCGGTGTGGATGTCGACGGAAACGTCGACGCCGGGCAGCACGTAGCTGTCGAGGAAATGCGCCAGCATCTCCGAAAACGTGCCCTTGGGGTTGCCGGGGAAACACCGGTTCATGTCGCGGTTGTCGACCGGGCTGAGGCGCGTGTCGTTCAGCACCGCGGGCATGTTGAAGGCCGGGATCATGATGACATGCCCCTGTATCTCTTCGGGCTTGAGGGTCGCGGCGAGGCGTGAAATCGCGATCTGGCCTTCGTACTCGTCGCCGTGGATGCCGCCGGTGAGCAGCACCGTCGGGCCGGTGCCGTTCTTGACCGAGATGATCGGGATCTGGATGACGCCCCAGCCCGACTTGTCCCGGCTGAGAGGGGCGCTCAGATAGCCCGCCTGCCGTCCCGGCTTGCCGAAATCGATAGGGTTCCGGACCCGCGTCGGATCCACGCTGACCTGTGCCAAGAAGATGCCTCCCAAACCTTATGAAGTGTATGATTGTATACGAAATGAGGGCCTGTCAATACGCCAGCGGCGGCGGCCTCTCATGGCTTTTGACGGCGTTCCTCGATGCGCCGGGCGACGATCGCGTCGAAGTCGATGTCGTGCGCCATGACGACGATGTGCTCGTGCAGTTCGCGTGCCATTTCATCGATCGAGCCGCGGGCGAAGACCTTGATCAGCAGGTCATGTTCCCTGACGATAGCGGGCATGGGCTTGCCCAGCGTCGCGAGCCCGCCAATGATCGTGACCTGGCGGGCAAGCGATTCCCAGAGCATCGACAGCACGGGATTGCCGCCCAGTTCGCAGAGGACCCGGTGGAACCCGGCATCGGCCAGGGCGAAGCCATAGACGTCGCGGCGCTTTGCGGCGAGGTCGAGCTCGTCGCGCGCCTTGCGCAGGGCGGCGAGGCCGGCGCGGTCGTTGCGACCCGCCTCGAGGGCGCGGCGGGCGGCCAGGATTTCGAGGTTCGAGCGCACGTCGAGCACCTGTTCGAGACGGGCGTGGCTGACCTCCATCAGGCGAATCCCCTTGTAAGGCTCGCTGGTGACGACGCCCTGGCTCTCGAGGATGCGCAGCGCCTCCCGGATCGGCACGCGGCTTATCCCCATATCGCGGGCCAGTTCCGCCTCCACGATGCGATCGCCGGGCAGGATGGCGCCGCGCGCGGCCCCGGCGATGATCGCCGCGACCGCATGGTCGACCATGGTCTGCGGCCGCGCCTTTTCCCAGCGGCGCGCGGCATCGGGGCGTTCAGCGGTCTCGGCCGTCGCGGCGTTTCTGGGCATGGTCTTTCGGTGCTGTGGAGCGCTCGCCGAGTCCGTCGGCGCGGATCGTATACAATCCTGCGCGAAGGGCAGCAAGGCGAGCGCCCGTGCATTTCCCGTTCTGATTGAATCGGAAGAGGCGCGCCAACCGTCCACTTTTGCTGGAAGCGCCCTTATCTGGTCGCGCTTCCGAACGTCAAAAGTGGTGTCCACTTTTGCTGGAAGCGCTCTCCTGTGGTCGCGCTTCCGAACCGCAAAAGTGGTGTCCACTTTTGCTGGAAGCGCTCTAGAACTCCACGCCGAAACGGAGTTCGCCGGCGAGCCGCCCGCCGGAGTCGAGGATGTGAACGCCGGGCGGGGTTGCGCCGCTCTCCAGCCCGTCGAAGCCGCAGGGCGGGTTGCTCTGCGGCTCGAGGCAGAAGACCGGCTCGCCGCCCTGGGGCACGTGCAGCATCAGGTGCTGGAACACCGGATCGGCCTCGAGCGTGAGGCGGACGCCTGCCGCGGGCCAATCGACCGTCGCCGTGCCGTCCCAGCCCGCATAGCAGACGTTGACGTATTC
>DASZTU010000257.1:0-10067 GCA_035547975.1 Devosiaceae bacterium
GTGTGCCAGACGAAGTAGCCGGCGGCCGGCAGGCTGCTCCAGAACGGCAGCGCGAGGCGCGGCTCCCGCCGCAGCGCAAAGGCGGCTGCACCCGCGAGAGCGAAGATAAGCAGCAGCGGACCGAGGAACAGCGCCTGGCCGGCCAGCAGTTCGACGAGATTGACGCCCCAGTTGGGATCGATGCCCGTCATCACGGTGCGCCGGCCCTGGAAGCGGAACGACGCCCAGTCGTGCGCAAAATTCCACCAGAGCACGGGCGAGAAGACGACGAGCGCCAGCGCTGCCCCGGCCCAGACCGGCCATTGCCGCAGCCATTGCCGCCGCTCCGGAGCGGCGAGCAGATAGAGCAGCAGGCCGGGCGCGAGAAATGCGTCGGTGTATTTGCTCCATAGCCCGAGCCCCGCCGAGACGCCCGCGAGCAGCCACCAGGCCGGCCGTCCGGAGGTCGCGTATTCGGCGACGGCCCAGAGCGTTGCGATCCAGAACAGGGCCGAGGGTGGGTCGGGCGTCGCGAGGAACCCGAGCCCCGATACGGGCGTCAGCACATAGAGGAGCGCCGCGAGCGCACCGAGGGCGGGGCGAAACAGCAGCGTGCCGACCCGATAAAGCGCGGCCGCGATGCCGATCTCGCAAAGGGCGAAGCCGACCCTTACGCCGAGTTCGTCATTGCCGAGCACGCGACGCCCGGCGGCAATCAGCCAGGCGACCGCCGGCGGGTGGTCGAGATAGCCGGTGCTGGGATATTCGGACCAGAACGTATAATAGCTCTCGTCGAAGCTGAGCCCGATATGGGCGGAGACGTAGAGCCGGACTGCCGTCAGCACCACCACGATGCCCGCCACCGCCGGCCAGTCCAGCCAGCGTGGCGCATTGTCGGCCGGATCGGGGAGTGCCATGGCGCGAGACCTAGCCCGGGGCATCGGGCGCGGTCAATCGCGGCCGCGGTCCCTGCGGCCCGGCGGGTGGACATCGCGGCCGTCCTCGCTATAACCCCTCGCTTCCCAACGGATTGGCCGATGCCCCGCTACCGCCTCACGCTCGAATATGACGGCACCCCGTTTGCCGGCTGGCAAAGGCAGGCGGACCTCCCTTCCGTGCAGCAGGCGCTGGAAGAGGCGATCGCCCGCTTCTCCGGGGAGACGGTCGTGACGCAGGCGGCCGGCCGGACCGACGCGGGGGTGCACGCGCTGGCCCAAATCGCGCACTTCGATCTCGCCCGCGACTGGGACCCGAACCGCATTCGCGAGGCCCTCAACTACCACCTCAAGCCCCACCCGGTCGCGGTGCTCGAAGTTGCACTTGCCCCCCCAACCTTCGAGGCCCGGTTTTCGGCGACCGCCCGGCACTACGAGTACCGCATCCTCAATCGGCGGCCCCGGCCGGCGCTCGACGAGAACCGCGTCTGGCACGTGCCGGTGCCGCTCGATGCCGCGGCGATGCACGAGGGCGCGCAATACCTCGTCGGCCGGCACGACTTCACCACCTTCCGCGACAGCCAGTGCCAGGCGAAGACGCCCGTCAAGACGCTGGACCGCCTCGACGTGCGCCGCGAGGCCGACCATGTCGTTATCGTCGCGAGCGCCCGCAGTTTCCTCCACCACCAGGTGCGCTCGATGGTCGGCTCGCTCAAGCTCGTCGGGGAAGGACGCTGGGCCTCGATCGAAATGCAGCGGATTCTCGAGGCCAGGAACCGGGCCCGCTGCGGCATGCTGGCGCCGGCGGCCGGGCTCTACCTGACGCGCGTTGACTACTGAAGCGGGGTCGTGCCGGCCGCGACGAGGTCGGACGACGGAAAGATCTGCCAGATCACGATGAGGCCGATTGCGACCCCGACGATCTGGGCGATCAGGAACATCGCGATCTGCAGCGGCTTGAGCGTCACGATCAGCCGGGCGATGTTGATTTCGATGACGAGTGTCGCAAGCCCCACGATGACGACGACGAAGTCGCTCGAAAGCCCGAGCAGCGCCAAAAGGCTCGAGAGCGCCGCAACGAAGAACGTCGTCCAGTTGTCGGCGACGAGGTAGGGCACGAAGCCGTCGAGCCGGTTGAGCTGCCGCAGCACCAGCGCCGAAAATCCGATCTGGGCGGCAAACAGCACCGCGCTGACCGTCAGGAGCCGCGTTGCCGGCAGCGCGGTGTAGTTGGGATCGCTCGAGAGGCTCGGCAGATAGGCGTTGAGCACCATGCCCGCCAAAAAGGCGATGAAGCTGCCGGCGAGACCGCGCCGCGAGAAGTCGAAATGCGCAGGAGCCCGCCGGTCGCCGGCGATCACCGCCGCGACGCCGCGGGCGGCGGAAATCATTTCCTCGAAGAGGGTCGTCGGGCGATTGAGCAAGGCCGGCTTCTGTTTATCGGGCGTTGGTCCCGGGAGGGTAGCGAGCATGTAAAGGCTTGCTGGGCAGGGAACAAGCTCCACCCCCGCTCAGAGTTGCGCAGGTGTTGCCGGATTGCGGGTCCTGCGGCGGGTCGCCTCAGCCGCCGTCCTTGGGCGCCGCGAGATATCCGGCAATGAAGGCCCGATAAAGGCCCGTGAGTGCGAGGACGTCCGCGATCAGCACGCTTTCGTCGGTCTTGTGCATCGAGGGGCCCGGAAGGCCGAATTCGACCACCGGGCAGTAACGGGCGATAAAGCGCGCGTCCGAAGTGCCCCCGGCCGTCGAAAGCTCCGGTCGTTGCCCCGTCTCCCGCTCGATCAGCGCGCAGAGCCGATCGAGTTCCGCGCCTTGCTCCGTGAGAAAAGCGACGGAGGGGCGCTGGAGGATCGCAAGATCGATGCGCGCGCGCGCCGCGGCGGGATCGTTGGCCTCAACCTCGGCCACGCGCTGCCGCAAGCGTTCGAGCAGCGTCTCGGGCGTGAAGCCGGTGTTGAAGCGCACGTTGAAACGCCCCTCCGCCTTCAACGGGATGAGGTTGGTCGTGGGGTTTCCGACATCCACCGAGGTGAATTCGAGATTGGTCGGCGGAAAATGGGGGTTGCCGCTGTCGAGGGGACCCGAAAGCGCGGTCACGACCCTGGCCAGCACGGGAACGGGGTTGAGGGCGCGCTCGGGATAGGCGACGTGACCCTGGATGCCGGTCACCGTCGCCAGGCCGTTGAGCGAGCCACGCCGCCCGATCTTGATGCTGTCGCCCGGGCGCGCGATTGAACTCGGCTCCCCGACGATGGCAAAATCGAAGCGGTGGCCCTCGCCGGCTGCCCAGGCGAGGATCTTTTCGGTGCCGTTGACGCTCTCGGCTTCTTCGTCATTGGTAATCGCGAGCGAGACCCGGCCGGCATTGAGCCCGCCCTCCTGCAACTCCTGGGCAATGGCCGCGACAAACGCCGCGATCCCGCTCTTCATGTCGGCCGCGCCGCGCCCGAAGATGCGCCCCTCCGCCTCCCGCGCTTCGAAGGGCGGGTAGGTCCATGCCGCCGGATCCCCGGGCGGGACCACGTCGGTATGCCCCGCAAAGAGCAGGTGAGGCCCGGGCTTTCCGCCCGGTGCAGCGCGCGTCGCAAAGAGATTGTCGACCGGATAGGACCCGTCACCCTCGAACCGCAGCCGGCTTACATCGAAGCCGAGGCTTGCGAGCGCCGTTGCGAGCACATCCAGCACCCCGGCTTCCGTGGGCGTGACGGAGGGACATCGGATGAGGGCTTTGAGGAGGGCAATCGGGTCGGCGGCAGGCGGGGATAAATCGGACATCGTACATCTGGAAGGGCGAGGCGCCGGCAGGCACCGGCGCCTCGGAGGTGATCGGAAAAGCCGGCTCGGTCAGGCGGCGGCGGTAGCCCCCACGATGAGCGGATCCGGGCCATACTGATTGGAGCCGGTCGTGCCCTTGAGGAAGCCGAGGACGACGAGCAGGTAGAGCCCAAAAAGGCCGAGGAGGACATTGATGCCGGTCAGCGGCAGCGACGGGGTCGGAATGGTGATGCCGTTACCGACGTCCATCATCGTGTAGCCGATCCCGAGTGCACCGGCGAGGTTCACCAAGAGGGCGATGGCGTAGAAGATCATGAAGTCCATGCCCGAATTGTCCCTGTCGTGGCGCCTCTTGACCCCGAGCGCCACGATCGGCAGGCCGAAGACGACGTAGACGATAAGCCCGACCCAGGCTCCCTTGTGCACGCTGTCGGTAATGGCGGCCGAAGCGGCCGCGGCGTCTCCCCCGGCGACGGCGGCAAGATTGGCCATCGGGCTCAGCCCGATGAGCGGCAGGATCAAAAACTCGATGATGAGGATGACGACCGCCAGCGCGATCGACGCCAACCACCAGGTTTTTCGCCCGATCCGCCCATCGAGCGAAGTATACAAGGAAACGATGTTGTCCATAAGATTCCCCTTTGAAGCGCGGAGCGAGGCTCCGCGGCGCCCACTGCACCGCCAAGTGTAGTAGAGTCGGGGAAGAGAGGCCAGTGACGACTATGGCCGCCCCTAGTCGCGCAGCAATTCGTTGATCGATGTCTTGGAGCGGGTCTGCTGGTCGACCCTCTTGACGATCACCGCACAGTAAAGGCTCGGCCCCGGCGAGCCGTCCGGCAGTGCTTTGCCCGGCAAACTTCCGGAAACGACGACGGAATAGGGCGGCACCCGCCCGATGTGCACCTCGCCCGTCGCGCGGTCGACGATCTTCGTCGAGGCACCGATGAAGACGCCCATCGAAATCACCGAGCCCTCGCCGACGACGACGCCTTCCACCACTTCCGAACGGGCACCGATGAAGCAGTTGTCCTCGATGATCACCGGGCCCGCCTGCAGCGGCTCGAGCACGCCCCCGATGCCGACGCCCCCCGAGAGGTGGACGTTGCGGCCGATCTGCGCGCAGGAGCCCACCGTGGCCCAGGTATCGACCATGCTCCCCTCGCCTACATAGGCGCCGAGGTTCACGAACGAGGGCATGAGGATCACGTTGCGCCCGATGAACGCCGAGCGGCGCACGATCGAGCCCGGCACGGCGCGAAACCCGGCCTCGCGGAAACGATTGGCGTCCCAGTCCCGGAACTTGCTCGGCACCTTGTCCCACCAGTGGGCGCCGTCCGGTCCGCCGGCGATCGCCTCCATGTCGTTGAGGCGGAAGGAAAGCAGCACGGCCTTCTTCAGCCACTGATTGACCTGCCAGGTGCCATCGTCCTGTTTCTCGGCGACCCGCTCCGCCCCCGAATCGAGCAGCGACAGAGCCTCCTCGACGGCCTCGCGCACGGGGCCGGTGGTGCCGGCGTTGATCTCCTCGCGTGCGTCGAAAGCGGCGTTGATGGTGTTGGCGAGGTCGGCACTGGCCATTTGGAGTCCGTTCGGTTGTGGGCGGCGGACTTTAACCCGAGGCGCGCCGGCCGCGTCAACTCGCCGCGAAAATGCCTTGCCATTCCTCCTTAACCGGGGTCTGACAGACTGCTCTCCCCAACGCACCGGATCCCCTAGCGATGGCCAAGCGCCGCAACACGCCCCTGCGCTCCTCCGTGGAGGACATCGATACCTACCGGCGGATGCCGAAGACGCCGCAGACGGCCTCCGCGGCCTACCGGCTGGCCTTCACCGACGAGGAATTCATGACCTCGGAGGAGTTGCGGCCCGTCCGCCTGCAACTCGAATACATGAAGGTTGAGACGCGCCTGCGCGAGCGCGGCATCAATTCGACCGTGGTCCTGTTCGGCGGCGCCCGCATCCCGGAACCCGGCAAGGCCGCCTGGGCGGCCCACAATCCGACCCAGAAGCGCAACCTCGAGGCGGCCTCGCGCTACTACGAGGAGGCGCGCAAGTTCGCCCAGTACGCCTCGCTCACCGCCAAGGCGCTCGAATTCCGCGACTACGTCGTCGTGACCGGGGGCGGCCCGGGCGTCATGGAAGCCGGCAATCGCGGCGCGAGGGACGTGGGGGCGCCCAGCATCGGGCTCAACATCGTGCTGCCGCACGAGCAGGCCCCGAACCTCTTCGTCACCCCCGAACTCAGCTTCAACTTCCACTACTTCGCGACCCGCAAAATCCATTTCCTGCTGCGGGCGCGGGTGGTCGCCATCTTTCCGGGCGGGTTCGGCACGCTCGACGAGTTCTTCGAGACGCTGACGCTGATCCAGACCGGCCGCATGGAGCGCATCCCCGTCCTGCTCTTCGGCATCGAGTTCTGGCGCCGCGTCATCGATTTCGAGGCGCTCGCGGAAGCCGGGACCATCAGCCCCGAGGACCCGAAGCTCTTTACCATCGTCGATTCCGCCGCCGACGGGTGGAACGTCGTGCGCCAGCACTACAACCTGCCGGAAATCGGCCTCGATCCCGTCGTGCCGTAACGGCGCCCGGCGGTCGAGCCGGGAGCCCCGACCGCGCCGTCAGATCGCCGCCTTGAGGAATGCCGCGAGGTCGCTCGTGCGGTGGTGGATGTGCGGTCCTTCGGGCCGCTCGATCTCCCACGCCTCGACCTGGTGGTGCGAATAGTCCTCGCCGGCCACCACGTGCACCGTGGTCATGCCGATTTCGTGCGGCACGACGAGGTTCTTGTCGAGATCGTCGAAGAAGATCGCCCGGCCGGGATCGATGCCGTAGGCGGCGACAAACCCCTCATAGGCCGCGCGCATCGGCTTGGGCCGGTAGCTCATCGCCCTGACGTCGTGGATGCCGTCGAAGAGCCCGCCGCCACCCAGCCTTTCAAGCACCGCCCGCGCGTGCGGCACGTCGCCATTGGTGAGGATGTATTTCCGCCCGGGCAGGGCGGCTATCGCCTCGACCAGCGCCGGATGCGCCGCAACCGGCGAGTAGTCGATGGCGTGCACCGTCCGCAGGAAGTGCTCGGGGTCGACCCCGTGCCGCTGCATCAATCCGTTGAGCGTGGTGCCGAAGTCCCGGTAATAGGTCTTCTGCAAGGCCCGCGCAGCGGCGAAGTCGAGGCGCGTGACCTCGATCACATAGGCGGTGATGAGCGCGTCGATCTGCGCGAAGAGGTTGCACTCGCGCGGGTAGAGCGTGTTGTCGAGGTCGAAGACCCAGGTCTCGACATGGCCGAAATCGGGACGGCGGGAACTCAGAGGCGGGGAACTTGCAGGAGCGGCGGAGGTCATGCTCCCCGTTCTCTACACCGCGGCGGGGCAAAAGTCCCGCCGCGGTTACCCGCCCCCCACAACTCAGTGGCCGTGCCGCGAATCGAGGCGGCTCTCGCCCGACTGCCCGCTGGCGTCCGACCCGCTGCCCGCGTTGGTGTCGTCCCCGGAGCCGCTGTCGTTCATGCCGGAATTGTCGCCGCCCGAGTCGTCGGTCGCGCCCGAGTCGTCGGAGCCGGAGCTGTCCGTGGCCGAAGAATTGTCGGAGCCCGATGAATTGTCCGTCGCCGAGGAGTTGTCGTCGGTCCCGTTCGTATCGGATCCCGACGGAGCCGCCACGGCAACCCCGGTTTCCTTGTCGGCGTCGGCGGTCGTGATTTCCCGGTCGTTGACCAGCACCTTGAGGCCGATCGTTTCGGCCACGTTGGCCGGCGCCATGGCGGCCGCGACGATGCCGAGCACGCCCAGGGGCGCCTTGGGCGCGAGCCGGACTTCGATGCTGTGCGGGTTGGTGAGATAGGCCCGGGTCGCCGCCTGGACCATCTTGATGACTTCGATCGGCGGCGGGTTCGATTCCCCCTCGGCCATCGAGGCCGGAATTTGCGCCACGAGCTGGTCGACGAAAGCGGCGCGGTCGACCTTGGCCTGCTGCGCCGTCAGGTCGAGCAGCTTTTCGGTAATCGAAGCGTCGTCGAACCGGATCGAGGCGGAGTTCAGGAACAGCGTCTGGAGCGACGCCAGCAGCTGCGCCGTCGCCGCCTGCTGGTTGCCGTTCCCCGAAGCGCTCGCCTTGCCGACCGCCGCGATGACATTGCTGAGGTTCTGCACGAAGGCGGGCGTATAGCCCGTCATGTCGAACGAGAACTTGAGCTTGCCGATCTTGTCGAGGTCGACCGACACCTCGGAGATGTTGAGGTGCCCGTCGCCGAGCGACCAGCTGACGGTCTCGAGCGCCTTGCCGGTGACCGTGACGAGGCCCAGCGCCTTGGCCTGCGCCACCGCCTCCTGGTCCTTGTCGCCGCTCATGTCGAACTTGAGGCCGCTCGTCACCCCGGTCGAATCGATCTCGGTCAGGTTGGCCTCGGTCTGCGAGGGCTTGAACGTGTTGCTGACCGAGATCGAGTCGATATTGAAAGCCGGCGTGCCGTCGACGATCACCTGGATCGGCCCGACGCTCGCATCGCCGAAGATGCGGCTCGCGTCGATGACCGTCGGCTTGCCGCCCGGCACGTAGATGTGCCGCAGGATGATGTTCTTGACGAGGACCTCGCCGCCCTCGACCTTGAAATCGCCGTCCGGCAGTTTCAGCGAGTCGGCAATGTAGCCGCCGTCTGCCTGCTGCGAGACGTTGACGAAGGTGAGCTTGATGGGGCTCGAGATGGGCGGCGCGCCGCTGGCCGGCGAGACGAGGGTAAACCCGTCATAGGTGATGTCGTTGCCGCTGACCGTGCCCGCTCCGAACTTGAGCGAGACCCCGGCCGAGGAGGCCGTCCAGGTGGTGGCGAGCTTGCTGGCAAAGTCGGCGGCGTCGAGCGCCAGCGCCGCCGGCGCAGTAGCCAGCACGGCGGCGACTGAGAGCGCCAGAGGGCGCAGATCAAATAGCGTCACGATGGTCCCCGGTTTTGAATGAAGCCTTGTCCCCGCTGCCCGCCATCTGACCGGTTAATGCGGTCAGGATTGTGACAGGACGTCGCAGCATGGCACTGATTGGCCGGGGAGGGGAAGGGGCCATGGTCGCCCACTCCGGTGTGAATGGCGGCTTCAGCCGGGGTTCAGCCGGCGAGGGGGAGCATCGGCCCATGCAATGGGCCCAACCAGCCCCCTTTGAGAGGAGACCACCATGCTCAAGCGCTTCACCCTCGCACTGACCCTCGGCGCCCTCATCGCAACCGGGTTCGATGCCACCGCCTGGGCCACCAGCAAGGACACGACCCCGCCCAATGGATGCATCAACCGCCTCGGCCGCGACGGCAACTACATCTGCTGCGGCGGCCCGCGCGTCTGGATTTGTCACAAGCTGCCGAGCAAGATCCCCGGCAAGGTGATGTAAGGGACCCGCGCGGGCGGCCGCAGGGCGGGGGGTGTGCGGGACCCGTCACGGTTCGACAGGATCACCATGAGGTGGTTGGGGAAGGCCTCCCTGCGTAAGGGCCTCGAGTTCAGCACGATGGTCTTCGGAAGGGCTCCCCTCGGAGGCCCCCCACAGTAAGGACTTCACCCTCCCGAGCACTCACTCCAGAAGGACCTCACCCTGAGCCTGTCGAAGGGCGAGGTCCGTCGCCCCAAACCCCGCGCTCGTCATGGCCGGGCTTGACCCGGCCATCCAGCACCCCGCGCCGCATCATCGGCGGAAAGGCCGGCTGGATCCCCGGGTCAAGCCCGGGGATGACGGTGGTTGGGGCACCAATTTGGGCCCCATCCCCACTCCCCATCCCGGCGTCATTCCCGCGCCAGTGGCCCACTGCACGCCCCATCCCGGCGTCATTCCCGCGAAAGCGGGAATCCATCTTGGCCGGGAAAACCATCCGCCACATTGCATCCGCCCGGAGTCGGAGCATCCGACCACCCCCCCCTGATCCCTCGGGCTCGAAGCCCTCGGCACGAAGCGCGCCATTCGAGCCTGGCTCTCATGGCCTTCTCGCTCAAAAAGCGATCCACCGGAGCGATTTTTCCGTCCGGCGGCGGACAGCTCGAAGCCTCCGGCGCGACCCGGATGCCTCTGCTGGAAAGCCGGCCCGCGATCGTTTCGCGAGCATTGGCGAGGCGCCGCCTCGTGCGCGGGTAGTCCGCGATTGGTTGAGGCGGGGCCTCGCCAACGCGACCGGCTGACGAAACGCGTCGGGCGGCTCTCCGGCTTACAGGGCCTCATCCGGCGCCGGGCCGGGCGCCCCCGGGCCGCTGCCGGCCAGAGGGAACCCTCGAGGCCGCCATGCAGCGGCAGCCTCATGGTCCGGCGGTCCGTGCCTACGAACAGGCGCCGCCTGATGCTTTTGGGCCGGGACGACTCCCGAACCACCGGTCTCCGCGGCCGATCACTCGTCATGATCTCGCGACG
>DASZTU010000258.1:0-6466 GCA_035547975.1 Devosiaceae bacterium
CCGCCGCTTCGGCGACAGCCGGCGGTGCCTCGTGATCCTCTCGGCCTTTTTCGAATTCACCGGTTCCAGGTATCCAAAGGCCAAGCACCGCTTTGCTCTCGCGGGTGCGCCGGTGATGGCGGTTGCCGGCATCTGGCGCGAGTTCGGGCCGGAGGAGCCACCCGCCTTTACGATGCTGACGACCGATCCCAGCCCCGACGTCGCGCCCTATCATAACCGGCAGGTGGTGGTGCTACCGCCCTCCGACTGGGCGGCCTGGCTGTTCCTGACCCGTCCGGAATCGGAACTGCTGCGCCCGCTGCCAGCCGGCTCGCTCACGGTCGAAACCGTGCGGCCGGGGAGTGAATTGCTGATCTGAGCCGAGGAGGCCCTTACATGCCTTCGACGAAGCCGAGGATGTTGCCTTCCGAGTCACGCGCCCAGCAGTTCTTGACCGCGCCGAATTCGGCAATTCCATCCACGGTCTTGAGACCGGGCAGGTCGTAATCGAGGAACTCGACTCCCTTGGCCCGCAACTCGGCCATGTCCCGCCGCGCGTCGGGGGTCGCAAAGGTGATGAGCGTATGCTGAGCGGTCCCTGCATAGTCCGATTTGTAGAGGAAGGCCCGCGTTCCACCGCCGAGCACGTAGCTCGCGCCGAACGGCTCCTCGCGGCTCGGCACGAGCCCGAGCTTGTCGCGATACCAGGCCTTGGCGCGTTCGAGATCGCTGGCCGGAATCATCACGGTGGCGTTGTACTCGGCAATCATCGGTGCCTCCGTCTCGCCGGGCCGATCGCCAACCCGCGCAGCACCATAGCGCGGTTGGCGGATCATGGCCATCAAGGGGAGCCCTGATCGTGGCGCCCGTGTCGGCAGGCCTCATGCTCTACCGACGCGCCGCGGGAGGGCTCGAGGTGCTCCTCGTCCACCCGGGCGGCCCGTTCTGGGTGAACAAGGACGTGGGAGCGTGGTCGGTTCCCAAGGGACTGATCGAGCCGGGCGAAGATCCCGAGCGTGCCGCGCGGCGCGAGTTCGCCGAGGAGACCGGCTTTGAACCCAAGGGACCCTTGCTGCCGCTCGGCAGCATCAGGCAGGCGGGCGGCAAGACGGTGATCGGCTTTGCCAGCGAGGCCGAGTTCGACCCGGCGGACCTCGTCAGCAATAGCTTCGAAATCGAGTGGCCGCCGCGGTCGGGCCGCCTGCAGCACTTCCCCGAGGTCGACCGGGCGGGCTGGTTCGGGCTGGACGAAGCGCGCCGGAAGCTGTTGAAGGGACAGCTGCCCCTGCTCGACGCCCTCGCCGCCCTTGCATCCGGAAGCTGAGTGGAGCGATCCATGCCCTTCGCGCACCGCCGCCCCGGCGTCCCCGACATCCTCTATGTGATGGCTGTGCCCAACGAATATGGGCCCGCGCTCAAGGCGCGCATCAGCCCGCTGATGACGGGCGTGGGGCCGGTCGAGGCGGCGGTGGGGCTGACGCACGAGCTTGCGCGGCTCGAAACCGCCGACCGCCTGCCGCAGATGGTCGTTTCGCTCGGTTCGGCCGGCTCGAGGCGGCTGCCGCAGCTCGAGGTGTTTCAGGCCAGCACCATTTCCTATCGCGACATGGATGCCTCTGTGCTCGGCTTTGCCAGGGGCGAAACGCCGTTTCTGGGCCTGCCAGCCGAACTCAAGCCGGGGTTCATCGTCCCGGGCCTACCGGCCGCGCGGCTCTCGACAGGGGCAAATGTCGTCTCCGGCAAGGCCTATGAGGCGATCGACGCGGACATGGTCGACATGGAGACCTATGCCCTGCTGCGCGCCTGCCAGCACTTCGGACTGCCGCTCGTCACCCTGCGCGGCATTTCGGACGGCATCGAAGAGCTGCGCGAAATCAACGACTGGACGCGGTATCTTCACGTCATCGACGAACGCCTCGCGGCGGCGGTCGATCTCGTCGAAAAGGCGGTGGACGAAGGAACGCTCAACACGCCCTGACCGCCATGCCGGCTCCGGTAACCGGTCGTTAAGCTTTCCAGGACAGATAAAATTAACGGCAAAGGCGCAGGTTTGGCGGGCGTCACCCGTCTGCCACGCTGGAGGCATCATGCCCGGCCCGCTGCGAGCCCTGCTGGCGCTCATCGCCCTATCGTCGACCCTGAGCATTTCGGGCTGCGCGACCGTGCCGCTCTTCGGGCGGCACCTCTCGCCCAAGGAATGCCTGATGCGGGCGATGTATTTCGAATCCAACCGCTCGAGCGAAGAAGGGATGCTCGCCGTCGGCACGGTGGTGATGAACCGCGTCGGGGCCCCGGGGTATCCCCGCAGCGTCTGCGGCGTCGTCGGCCAGCCGGGCCAGTTCGCCTCCGGCTGCCTCAGCAAGCCGATGCGGGGCTCGGGGCTGGCGCTCGCGTCACGTGTAGCCGACCGGGTTCTCGCCGGGGCGCGGCACCCCGCCCTGCCCTATGCCACGCATTTCCACACGGCGGGGCTCACCTTCCCCTACCACAACATGCACTACGTGCTCGTCGCCGGGGGCAACGCCTTTTACGAGATCTACTGAGCCGGCGACCGCTGCAAAGTGCGGCGGGCGGATTCACCTCGCCGCAAGGGATCGCCGCTATGGTCACCCAAGACCGGCCCGAGCCAAGCGGCCGTGGAGCCGCCATGCCGGACCTGCCCTTTGCCCTCGATGTCAAAGACCTGAGCAAGGCGTTCGCCCGGCCCGCCGTCGACCACCTCGACCTCAAGGTGCGGGCCGGGGAGTTCTACGCCCTTCTCGGGCCCAACGGCGCCGGCAAGACGACGCTGTTGCGCATGGTCGCCGGGCTCCTCCAGCCGGATTCGGGCGACATCTCGATCTTCGGCATCGACGCGCGGCACAACCCCGTCGCGGCCAAGCGCGTGGTGGCGTGGGTTTCCGATGAGCCGATGGTCTATGACCGGCTGACGCCGCTCGAATACCTCCAGTTCGTGGCCGGGCTCTGGGAAATGCCGGCGGCGGATGCCGAACGGCGGGCGCACGAACTCCTCGGGTGGCTCGGGCTGATGCCGCACGCCGACGAGCGCTGCGGCGGCTTCTCGAAGGGCATGCTGCAAAAGGTGGCGCTGGCGGGCGCGCTCGTTCACGACCCGAAACTCATCATCCTCGATGAGCCGCTGACCGGGCTCGATGCGGGCTCGGCCCGGCAGGTCAAGAACGTGCTCATCGATAAGGTGCGGACCGGCGTCACCGTCATCATGACCACCCATATCCTCGAGGTGGCCGAGCGCATGGCGGAGCGCATCGGCGTCATCGCCCGCGGCCGGCTGATTGCCGAGGGCACGCTCGACGAGTTGCGCGCCAAGGCGCGGCATGGGGGAACGAGCCTCGAGGACATCTTCCTCGATCTCGTCGCCGACCACGCCGCCGGAGCCGAAAGCGCGGCGGCATGAGCGCGGCGCCTGCGTCGCTCGCCTGGTTCGCCCGGCACGAACTGTCGCTGTTCTGGAGAGACTGGATCGGCATGATGACGGCCGGGCGGCGGACGCGCGGCATCGTGCTCGTGCTGGTTCTCCTCATCGCGGCGATCCTTCTCCACCTCCTCGCCAACGCGCTGGTCGGCCCGTGGCTGGCCAACGGCATCCGGGCGGACAAGCCGACGCTCGTGCTGATCACCGGAAGCGGTCTCCTCTTCTGGTCGGTGATGCTGTCCCAGGCGCTCGAATCGGTGACGCGGGCCTACTACGCGCGCTCCGACCTCGACCTGATCCTCTCCTCCCCGGCCTCTGCCCGGCGGCTCTTTGCGGTTCGGACCGCGGCGATCGCGCTGACGACGAGCGTGCTCGCGGCGCTGCTCGCCGCGCCCGTCGTCGACATGCTGGCGTTTTTTGGCGGACCCCGCTGGCTCGCCGCCTATGGCGTCCTCGCGGCGTTCGGGGCGCTGGCGACGGCCATTGGCGTCTTCATCACCATCGGGCTCTTCAATCTCGTCGGGGCGAAGCGGACGCGCCTCATCGCCCAGATCGTCGCCGCCGTGATCGGCGCGGCCTTCGTGATCGGCATCCAGGCGGCGGCGATCCTCGGCTACGGCACGATGAACCGCTTCGCCGTGCTGCAGTCCGCGGACGTGGTCGCCCACGCACCGGGGATCGAGAGCCCGGTGTGGCTCCCCGCTCGCGCCGCCATGGGGGACCTCGGCGCCCTGGCGACCGTGATGCTGATGGGGCTCGGTGCGCTCGCCGCCGCGATCGCAGTATCGGCCGCGAGCTTTTCGCACCATGCGACCGCCGCCGCGAGCGTCGGCCAGGGGGTGACGCGGCAGCGCCGGACAGCCCGGTTCCAGCCCGGATCGCAAAAGCAGGCCATGCGCCGTAAGGAATGGATGCTGCTCCGCCGCGACCCCTGGCTCCTGTCGCAGACGCTGATGCAGATTCTCTATCTGCTGCCGCCCGCGCTGCTGCTCTGGGTCGATTTCGGCAAGGAAGCAGGCGCGGCGATCGTCGTCGTCCCGGTGCTGGTCATGGCGAGCGGGCAACTCGCCGGCGGCCTCGCCTGGCTCGCACTCTCCGGCGAGGACGCGCACGACCTCGTCGCCACGGCGCCGGTCCCGCCGCGCGCCGTGCTGGTGGCCAAGCTCGAGTCGATCATGGCCGTGATCGCCATCATCGTCGGGCCGCTGCTGCTCCTCACCGCTCTCCTTTCCGTCGAGGCGGCGATGATTGCGGGGGCCGGCATCGTGCTCGCTTCGGGCTCGGCGACCGCCATCCAGATGTGGTTTCGCGCGCAGGCCCGCCGCGCCCTCTTTCGCCGGCGGCAGGTTTCCTCGCGCGCCGCGACCCTGTCCGAGGCCTTCGTCTCGATCATGTGGGCAGGCGCCGCGGCGATCGCGGCCGGCAGCCCCTGGTGGTGGGCGTCGATCGTCCCCGCCTCGATGGCGATGCTCGTGCTGCTCCTCGCCTGGGCAATCCGGCCGCGTTCCTGAGGCGCGGATGAGAGGCACCCCCCGCAAAGGCGCTTCGTTGGCACAGTGTTGCAACAAAGTTGCGGCAGGCCAGCCCCTTGAGAAATTTAAGCCATTTTCGCAATTTGGCCGCGCGAGCGGCTTGAACCGGTCACGAAAAGCGCTCATCCTACCAATGCCAACCTCGACTCAAGCCGCTCCGGATTTGTCCGCTCCGACCTGAGCCAGTTAACGACATTCCGGTAAGTCAAGTGACGAGTAGCGCTGCGACGGGTGCAACCGACTTTAATCGGCCGGTTATTGATGCCCGGGATTCCGATATCAACCGCAGCCTCGACGTCCTCGCCCGCATCATGAAAATGACGCTGGCGCACCGCTGGCAATGCGCCATTGCCGTGGTGTCGACGGTGATCGCCTGCATCTTCCAGCTCTGGATCCCGCGCCTGCTCGGCAGCGCGGTCGACCAGGCGCAGGGCATCCTCTCCTCTGCCGGAAACGGCGCCGCGGCCGAGAGCGCGCTCTGGACGATCGGTCTCACGCTGCTCGCCGCGAGCGTCCTGCGCGGCACCTTCACGCTGTTCCAGAACTACTTCGGCGAGGCGGTCGGCCACCACATCGGCTACGAGTTGCGCCTGCAGTATTACAAGAAGCTGCAGGAACTCAGCTTCTCGTTCCACGACCACGTGCACACGGGCGACCTCATCACGCTGGGCCTGCTGGACCTCGAGGGCGTGCGCATGTTCCCCGGCACGGGGGCGCTGCGCGTCGTCTTCCTCGGCATCCTGATCGGCGTCGGGGCCTACCAGCTGTTTTCGACCGATGCCCTGCTGGCATTGCTGGCTCTGTCCTTCGTCCCCTTCGTCGCCTGGCGCTCGGCAGTCTGCCAGATCCTGCTGCGGACCACCTGGACCATCATGCAGGAGCGCCTCGCGGTCCTGACCCGCGTGATGGAGGAGAACCTTGCCGGCATCCGCGTGGTGCGCGCCTTTGCCGGCCAGGCCTACGAGATGCGCAAGTTCGTCGATGCCTCCGAGCATGCGCTGGAACTGGCGTTCAAGCGGGTCGGCATCCGGGTCAACAACACCGCGGCGATGAACTTCGCGTTCCTCGTCTCGATGGGCCTGGTGCTCTGGATCGGCGGCCTGCAGGTGATCGAGGGCCGCATCAGCGTCGGTACGCTCACGACCTTCCTCACCTATATGACGATCCTGCAGATGCCCGTCCGCCAGCTCGGGCTGATGGTGAATTCGTTCGCCCGCGCCGCAACCTGCGGCAAGCGGCTTTTCGCGGTTCTCGACCTCGAGCCCGAGATCGCCGACAAGCCGGGCGCCCGGGACCTCGAGATCACCGAGGGGGTGCTCCGCTTCGAGCACGTCGACTTCCGCTATGCGGGCGACAGCAAGAAGGTCGTCAACGACGTTTCGTTCGAGGTCCGGCCGGGGCAGACGATCGCCCTCATCGGCCCGCCGGGGAGCGGCAAGTCGACCATCGCCCACCTGATCCCGCGCTTTTACGATGTCACGGGCGGGCGCATCACCATCGACGGTCAGGACATTCGCGACGT